>CAZQDO010000537.1:0-3702 GCA_964592085.1 uncultured Anaerolineae bacterium
ATCCCCATAGCGGAGCATCACGCCCAGCAGTCCGACCAGGTAGAAATCGCTGCAGTCCTGGCGTTGGTTGATCCCCTCGGTAGCCTCCATGAAGACGTCCTGCTTGACGTCGTGCCAGCGGCCAACCGCCATCTTGGCGATCTCGGAATAGAGGCCGGTCTCCCGGTGGAAGGCGTCGTACAGCGCCTCTATGCGCCGCTCCGTGTAGGTGCTGTAGTTCTCCTGAGAATAGCGGTTTCTGACCGTCCACAGGCCGATGCGGCGCGTGATGCGCATGTTGCCTTCGTAGTACTCCTTGGGGCGTGGCATCAGGTGAGCGTGGTAGTAATCTTCTCGAAGTTGGTAGGGGGTGCCGACGTTGAAGTGGTTGCCGGCCGCTCCCTCTCTCTGCGACTCCGAATAGATCCGGCCCTCCGGCGTCTGGACGCGGATCGTCAAGCTGGCCGATGTGGCCATATCCTCTGGCCAACTCACTTTGATTTTCTCATCGTACACGTAGACGTCTCGCTCCAGGTACGCGGCCTCGAACACCTTTTCCAGGGTTTGGCGGCGGGCAACAGCCTCGATCGGGATGGGTACGAACACGTCAGCTTCCTCGGCGTCGTCGGGAAGGCCGACGACCTGCAGCGCCATGACGTAGGGACACTCGCGTGTCGCCACTTCCTCGAAGCGCACCAGGATCTCGTTGTGTCCTTCCTGAAGGGTAGCCTGGAAGGAGACGCTGTGGGGAATCTGGTGGCGAAAGTGCTCCTGGCGATGGACGTGCTGGCCGTTCAGCCAGACGTCGGCGGGGCCATTGGTCGTCAGGACAAGCGTCACCTCCTGGGAAGCCGGGCTCGCCACGCGGGTGTACGCCCAGGCCCGCAGGTAATGGCAGGTGTGGTAGAAAGCAGAGAGGTCCACGAAGTGATCGTCCCGGCAGCGGTAATAGGTCCACCGCAGTTCCGTATCGTCCACCGTGAACTTGTCCCAGTCCACGGGAGGCTGGCTGATGCCTGAATCCTCCTCGTAGTAGTGGCGGGCGATTTGAAATTTGTAGTCTTCCCCCTCAAAGCGATCCAGGTCAGCGACGGGGATGGCCTGGGGGCCAGCCACGATCCAGTTGTGGACGTAGCCGTTTTGAAGGTTGTAGGCGGCGTAGTAAACAGACATACCATGCTCCTCCTCGAAGGCCTGTTCCTGGGAAGTGTCACCAACTCACAGTGCCAACTTGAGGCTCAAAGGCCCGTCCCCGGGCCGCCCCGGGGACGGGGCTCAGAGCTTAAGTTGACACAAATAATCACCAATTGGGAGGGAACTTGAAGTAACTGTTCATCTCCTCGTCCTCCTTCATGGCGAGCAAGTCCTCCAACACAACGACGGCCTGGTCGTAGGAGCGGGTCTGGTGGCTGTCCAGCACAGTCCACAAAAGCATCGAGCGGTCGCCGGTCTTGACCGCCTCCAGCAGGCGCTCCATGTCCAGCCAGTCGGGTAAGATATGCTCGAGCATGATTTTGGGCGGGAGCGCACCAACGTGCAGGGATTGGATGCCTTTCTGGTTGACGACCGCGGGCACCTCGACCACGACGTCGTCAGGGATGCCCTCCAGCGCGCCCCGGTTGGGCACGTTGACCTGGAACTGCCCTTCGTGGTTGTTGACCAGCGCGTCCATGATGGGTACGATCTGCTCGTCCGTCATCGTCCGCCAACCCAAAACCTGGACCGCGAACTCGGCCAGGCTGGCTTTGGGATCCTCAAGCACCTGCGAGATCGTGGCCATGCGTTCCTCAAGACTCCTGACGAAAATGGGGCGTGCCAGCTCCGTATCTGGGCCGCCCCACGGCTGCCCGAACCAGTATTTCTTGGCCTCAATGTCGGTGTGATACCACCAGCCGCCCTTGCGCACTGTGTCGCCGATGGGGAACAGGCCATACAGCTTGTACTGGTGGCAGGCCGCCCGCGACATCTGAACATCGTGCGTCCCCGTGGCGACGTGGGTGCGCCAGTATTCCTCACCCTGGGTCTCAATCCACTCGTCAATCAGGGGGTAAGCATCCTGTCCCTCGTAGATAAAGTGGGTCAGCCAGATGTTGTGGTTGAGGCCGGGGGCTTGCCACATCACGCGGTCGGGGTCAATGCCAATGATTTCGGCAATTTCGCGATAGCCATAGTGGCCGTGACACAAACCACAGACCTTGATATCCGTCTCGCGGGTCATCAGCGTGCAGCCGGCGAAGACCGGGTTGCCCGATTGAATGAGCCAGGCATCGGGGCAGACTCTCTCCATATCCCGCGCCACGTCCAGCATCAACCGCAACTGATACCAGGGCCCCAGGCTGAAACCCCGGTAGTAGTAGCCGTGTTTGGCGATGCGTTCGCGCATGGCCCGCGAGTGATGGTGCCCCTGGACGTAAGCTGTGTTGACCACGAAGTCAGCGTCTTGCAGAGCCACTTCGCGATCCGTGGTTGTGTCGAATGTGAGATCCACCCCCAGCTCATCCGTCAGGCGCACAGCGAATTTCAGGATGGTCTCCATACGCCCCGGCGTGACGTCCATGAACGTGACGTGACTGCCAGCCAGACTCTCCGTCCGGCAGAGGTCGTTGACCAACCCCGCTGAGAACTGCGCACTCCCACCTCCGATAACACCGATTTTGACTGCGTTTGACATTAACGTATCCTCCTTAAAAAGTTTCGCCGGTCAAACCTGGTAACGACACTCATTCTGAACAACCCACATCAGCCAACGCATCCGCCCCACGCCGGTGCCTGCGGCGAGCGATCCTGCCGTGGTCACATTCAAACCGCCGGTCGCGCCGGCCTTTTGGAAATCGTCAATCACACGCTGGCGGATCGCTTCTGGGCTGCCGTTGCGCAACAGGAGAGGAGGCATCTGCCCATGGATGTAAGCGTCGGGCATTTTCTCGCGGATGAGACCCGCATCAACCTCCGGCCCATAGTTGACCTCGCGGATGCCCAGCTCGTATTGCTGGTCCAGCAGGTGGGCCATGGCGCTGTCGGAGTGCTGGTAGCGGCGTGCGTCGCCAGGAGCCATCGCGCTCAGTACCCTTTCGAGCACCGGGAAGCAGTATTCGCGGTACAGCGCCGGGCTGAACAGCGCGCAGTTGTCGTCGGTGATCCACCAGCCGGGCTCGTCGTTGCCGCTGAACTCGCGCAGGATGTGGTTGAATTTGACCATTTTCTCAGCCAGGACGTCGCGGAAGCGAGCCACCAGGTCGGGGTAGTCGTACAGCCACAGAAGGAGCGTGGTTGGCTCGATCACCGAAGTCATGATCGTCGCCGGGCCACGGCTGCCTGTGCCCAGCCTGGGCAGCGGCTTGCCTTCGGCCTCGTGTCGCTCCCATTCCTCCAGGTACGCCTCAGGGAAGCTCCACGTGCGCAGGTCGGTTCTCTCGGCCTGGTCGAGAACCCTGGCAAACTCGTCTGGATCGCCCGTCACCGGCGTCAGCCAGGGCGTGCTTCCCTCTGTGTAGCTGAACTCGCATTGGAAGAGATTTTCGATGCGCTTGGGCTCGTGCTCCCAGGTGTCCTCATTAAAGAAAGTTTCCCCTACGTACTTGGCCGTGATCTCGTTGACCTGTTTGTGTAGCTCGTTGCGATAGACGTGGTCCTGGTAATAGCGCAGGGTCGAAGGGATGTCCATAAACTCGAAAACCCAGTGGTCGTCGGGGGAGAAGGAGAGCGAGCAACGCGGCTTGTCGG
>CAZQDO010000538.1:0-3702 GCA_964592085.1 uncultured Anaerolineae bacterium
TTCTCAAGTCCTCATAGTCAATTAGAGACAGATCGGGCTCTCGCTCCCCGGATCGCCAGTCCCAGCCCGCCTGGCTCCAAAACTCACGCTGCTGGTAGCCGCCATCCGAAACGAAGCGGGCGTACTGGGCATTGGTCACCGGGTACTTGCCCATCCAGTAACGATAGGCGATCTCCCGCCGTTTCTTATCGTCCCCGTACAGGAAAGAGCCGGGGGGAATCTCGACGAAAGCGTCCAGGTCATCGGGCCGCCAGCCCAGACGGCCCAGGATCAACCCTGCCTGGCGGCGGATCCGGGGGGAAGGGCCGGCGCTCTGCATGGTTTCGACCAAGTGGTGGGTGACCTGGACAGCGGCACGGCGACCCACGCCCACTTCACCCACGTCCAACAGTGCCTCCCCGGCGATAACGACGTTCTGGCCCCTGGCCTCGCCCTCCAGCTCCGCCCGGCAGAGGTGGCGCAACACTTCGCCCGCTGCCAAAGGCTGTTGGGCCACAATGCCCAACGCCCCCACCGCCAGCAGAATGGTCTCGCGCCAGTTGGGATCGTCCAGGTGGCGCAGGATGATGTCCACCGCCCCGGCCGGCCCCAGTTGGGCCTGGGCAGCAACGCCCTTGGCGGCCAGCATCTCCTCAAAGGTCAGGTGCAAAAAGCCGTACTGATCCACCCCCCGCTCCACCAGTAGGTTCGAGTAACGGCGCACGGCGGACAGGAACTCCCGCGCCTCGTGACGGGCCGGGCCGGGGGGCATGTCCCACTCGTCGCGGTAGTAATCGGCCAGCCAGTTCTCCAATGCAGGCCGGCCCACCAGCCCGGCGGTGGGATTGGTCTCGCGCAGCCACAGGCTCAAAGGAGCCAGCGCCTGGACCGTCTCCAGGTAGTCCATATCCGGCCTCACCGGGCGCTGGTCCAGCGAACGGGCCTTGTTCCAGGCGTTGATCAAGACACGCAGATAAAGCTCGTACAGCTCCACCCGCCGCTGGGGGAGGGTCACCCCCTGGCGCTTGATGAGGGCCAGGATGGTCAGCAAAAGGGGGTTGCTGGCCAGCCGCTCGATGCCGGGATTGGCAAAGATGGCCGTCAACAATTCTTCCCGTTCCCGGCGCGCGGCCTGGTGGGCAATCCCGGTGTCCCCGTGGACGGCGGTCTCAAAGGCCAGTGTCCAGCGGTCGGCGAAGCGCTCGATCTCCTCGCGGCCGAAGTCCACCAGGGTGTAGGTGCGCCACTGGGGTCCGCTGAGGGGCGCTTCCCGGTAACCGACGATGCGGCTGGTAACGACCAACCGGTTGCCGGGGGGCGGCTTCTTGCCGCGCCCTGGCTCGGGGATATACTCAGCGGCGAAGTCCTGTGCCAAGCGGGCCAGGAAGGGGCGATTGGTCTGCACCTCATCCAACCCGTCCAGCAGGACGACGGCCTGGCCCGCTTTCAGAGCGGCGTCGAAGAGGGGCGCCAGGTTCTTCAGGCGGTGCTGGCGGGTGGCAAAGTAACGGGGGAGGAAATCGTGCAGGTTGATCTCATCCTTTTCCAGGGCGGCGGCATAGGCATTGAGAGGCACCAGGATGGGCAGCGGCCCCTCCGCCTGGCGAGCCAGGCTCAGGGTCAGCACCTTGAGCAGGGTACTCTTACCGGCGCCGGGATCACCCAAGATGACCAGGGCCGGCGCGTCACCCAGAGCCTGGTCAGCGGGGACGGGTTGGGCCGGGAGCGCGCGCTCCCCCTGCGCGGGCGAGGGCGGGTGACCGCCCGCCTCCATCTTCTCCTCGGCCAATTCCCCGCCCTCCAGGGGCGACTTCCAGGGACGGCCGGCCACTCTCAACCAGGTCTCACCCTCAGGCATCTCCGGCCGCGCCCGCAGCGGCACGTAAACGGCGTCGAGGGGCAACTGCTGGGCGATCTTTTCTACCTGGGGCAGCCCCTTGAAATCCAGGTACTGGTAGGCTCGGCGCAGGTAGGCCAGGTAGTCGGCCCGCATTTGGTCCAGGTCTGGCGTTTGCTCAAGGGTGAAAGGTGCAGCCTGCCAGGTGGTGTTTATTTCAGGAGACGGACGACGAGCGTATATACGGAGCGTGAACCTTTCGCTCTCCACGTCATTATCTATTTCCAAATTAGCAGTCCCATCTTGCCTTAAATTATTATTCTGCACCAAGGATTGACGAATTAGAATGATCCCATTGCCGCGTCGCTGGTTCAGCGATGTGCGGGTGAATACCTTGATAAGAAGTTGGTTTCTATCGTATTTCGGGCGTAGGGGCTCATCAGTGCTCAACAGCTTCTCTGTAGAGTACGGACTGGCTCCTGGGTTAGTGAATTGCACATAATCATCCTCAATTGTTATGTGGGCTAGATCATTTACCCGATAATCTCTGTGAATGATGAAGTTCACTAAGGCTTCAATGATTGCAGGTTGAGGATATTTGCTCACTCTGACAAGCCTTCCGTAAGAATCCCTTTCGCTAGGATCTTCCCAACTGTCTTTCCATAGGCTGGATAGTTCATTTGACAAATCTTTATATAAGCTCACTAGACAAGGTGCATTGAAGTTCCTTATTAACTCACTTGTTCTATCATCGATCTGCACATCCGTGTAGAAGCCTCTTGGGATTCTTTCACTAGGGCCAAAAAGCAAAGCGCCAGCTACCGTAAGATGTCCACCCTCGGGCATTGTGACTAGGTTCCACTCATAAAACATCCTCAGCAACAAACCTTCAGAAATATCATCCATTTCACACGCTTCTAAGAAAAACCTCACTGCTTCTTCGTTTCTCTCGCTCCATCCAATATTGGTAGGTGAACTTTCACCAGCGCCACTGTCACTTTTGGAATCAGAATGTCCCTCGGTAGACACCGCGACATATGCAAGGGCAGTAGGTGCCAATTTTTGTTGATCCCGCCCCACGAAGTCACCGCGAGCGACCTCCACATCACCCGTGACGAGTGCCCCGCCACTGGTTTCAATCAGGGTCTGGATGCGGGATTCCAGTTCGCCTTTTTTCTGATCGGTTAACTCATCGCCCAGCACACCGCGCAGCGCCTCCAGCTTGGCCAGTTGGTCGCGTAGTTCCGCCAGTTGAGCACGGATCGAAAGGACATCGTCGTTCATAGTGGCTCTCCACTCCAGACTGACTATGGCTATACCAGTGATTCACGCCCCGAATGGCATGGGAGATACGTCTAAGCCTGCCCGGCCTCTTCCTTGGCCTTCTGCGCCACGTTGCGGATGACGGCCGCCACCCCCGCCGCCGGGCCGGTCAGGCAGGCGACGGTCACATCGAAGATGTCCGGCGCCATCCGGGACAACGTCCTGAGCCAGCGCTTGACCTTGTTGGGGTCGGCCTCCTCCCCCCTGGCCGTCTCTCCCTCGATTTTTTGAAGCGTCTCGGCCAGCTCACCCTTATCCACGTCCGGGTCGGGGGGACGGGTCTCGATCTGCCGGTAGACGGCCCCAAACAATTGCGCGATTTCGCCGCCGCCCAGCCCCTGGGTCACTGCTGCCTGGGCGTCATGGCCCACGGCGACGCCGGGGCCAGAGATGTCCCCGACCGTAATCTTGTCGCCGCCCACAATCTGGTCGCGGCCGACAGAATCACGGCCGGCCGTCACGTTCCCGCCGATGTATGCCCCGCCGCCGGTGTCAATCCTGGAGACAACTCTCGCCGCCGCCTCGCCGGAGATTTTTTCCAATGGGTCAGGCGGGAGCTGGCC
>CAZQDO010000539.1:0-3700 GCA_964592085.1 uncultured Anaerolineae bacterium
GCTTACCATTGCTGTCACGATCATCTTGATCTTTCTCTTCCCCAATCCTTTTCCCTGGTGGCAATGGTGGTATTGGCTCGTCATCGGCGTGGTAGCCGAGGCGCTGATCATCTACACCAGCCTCAGCGACCCGGCTTTGGGTCAGAAGGTCGTGTCCGATATGCTGCGGGGGGAGTTCAATGCCAGGGAGCTGCGCAGCGCGAAATATCGTGACAAGGTAGAAAAGGCGTTAGAGTACCGCGAGCGCATTGAGGGGGTCATCCGACAGAGCCGCCAGGGGGTGTTGCGGGAGCACTTGCAGGAGGATGCCCGCCGCATCACCGAGTGGGTGTCCAACGTCTTTGGCCTGGCCAAGCGGCTGGATGCCTACGAGAACGATGAGATCATCAAGCAGGACACGCGCTCAGTACAGTCGGCCTTGCGGGACTACGAGGCTCGTCTGAGGTTGGAGAGCGACGAGACTGTGCGCCAGCAGATGCAGGAGGCCATTCGCAGCAAGCAGACCCACTGGGACAACTTGCAGCGGCTACAGAACACCATGGAGAAAGCCGAATTCCAATTGGAGAACACCCTGTCGGCCATGGGCACGGTCTACGCTCAACTCCAGCTCATCGGGGCCAAGGACGTGGATTCCAGCCGCGCCCGACACTTGCGGGAGGACATCGCCGAGCAGGTGGCGGCCTTGCAGGACATTGCCGAGGCGATGGACGAAGTCTACAGTGGGCTTAAGGATTGAAGGGAACAACGGACTGAAGGATTGAACGGACATGAAAATCAAACGCGAAATATCTAGTATCCAATATCTAATCTCCATATCGCTTGTGGCCTGCTGCGTGCTTTTGGCCGCCTGCGGCCCGACAGCGCCCAAGGGCGAGGTGATCGTCTACGTGGCGGCGCCGCTGTCGGGCTTTCAGGCCAACGGGGGGCAGACGGTGCTGGGTGGGGCTAAGTTGATGGCCGAACGGCTCAACGAGGCAGGTGGTCTCCTGGGCTATCAGGTCAAGGTGGTAGGCATGGACGATGAGTCCGATTCCGACGTGGCAGTGGAGGTCGCCGCACAGATCAAAGAGGCGATTGGAGGTAAAGACGAGATCGTCGGCCTGATAGGCCACTACAACAGCGGCCAGACCCTGGCGGCCATGGAGGTCTACAAGGACTTGCCCCTCGTGATCATCACCCCTACGGCCAGCGAGGTCTCCATCACCCAGCGTGGCTACCACAACTTCTTCCGCGTCAACGCCAACGACATCACCCAGGCCCGCGTGGATGCCGAGTTCCTGGTCAATACCCTGGGAGCCCAGAGTGTCGCTGTGGTCTACAACGACGACCCCTACGGTCAGGGGCTTGGCGCCCTCATCGCGGATGATCTTCGCAACCTGGGGACTCAGGTGCCCCTCGAGATCCAGGTGGCGGTGGAGCAGTCCATCTTCACGGAGGAAGTCCAGCGGATAGCGCAGGCCAATCCCGACGCCATCTTCTACGGAGGCTACGAGATCGAAGCGCCGTTCCTGCGGGCCGAGTTGGTCGAGGCTGGCATTACCGTTCCTTTCCTGGCCAGCGATGGCGCTTTTCTCTCGGCCACCATTGACGATGCGGGTGGGACAGCGGAGGGGATCTACGTCAGCGCTTTCGCTCCGAGCCCAGAGGCTGTTGTGGACAGGCAGTGGGTCAAAGAGTATCAGGAGGTAGACTACCGCAACCCCGATACCTACAGCATCAATGGCTACAGCGCCATGCAGGTCTTGGCCGAGGGAATCAAAAAGGCCAAGAGCTTTGACGCTGCCGAAGTGGCTCAGGCCATCCGCCAGTTGGATTTTGATGCTCTGATGGGACACATCTCCTATGATCAGGATGGCGACCTTAAGGAGCAGAGCATCTACATCTTCCAGGTGCAGGATGGCGCCTTTGTGCAGATCTATCCGGAGCTGTAGGACTCACTGGGGTCTTGGAGCACGAAAGTCGCGAAATGACGCGAAAGCGACAAAAGGCTTTCGCGTCTTTCGTCTGTTTCGGTCTAAGTGTCCCCGGCTTGGTGCTTGACCTTTGCTCGTTTTTGTGGTACACTGAATTCAACGTCCCAAATAGGGATGATCGTTAGGACAGACAGAAACTCAGCAGGCGCTGGGGGTCTTTGAAGCAAGTAAGACTCACCGGTGATCCAGGTCAGGAGATGAAAAGACCATGAATGTGTACCCTGTGGAAGTGAAACTGCCGGCAAGTATTTTTGAACGCGTGGAACGTACGGCGAAAGGACTGAAGCAGCCGATACAACAAGCTATGGTGAAGATCGTGGAGGCCGGATTGCCCTCACTGGCCAAAGTGCCCCCTGAGTACCGGTCAGAACTCGAAGCCCTGGAAGCCATGAGCGACGAGAGCCTCTGGGAGATAGTGCGGAGTGAGATGCCGGCCTCCCAACAGCGCCAGTTGGACCACCTCCTGCGGAAGAATCAAGCAGAGGGCTTGAGCGAGGCAGAGCAGCAGTCACTAGTAGTCCATCACAGTGATTTTGATAAAACTCCTTCCTGCGGTAAACTATGGTCTAGTTTACCTTTGCAGGAGGGAACCGATGCCCAAGAAAATCTATGTCGTCGATCTGATAGAAGAAGAGCGCACATCCTTGCTAGCCCTCATCAAGAGTAGCGAGCACTCAGCGCGTAAGCTCAACCGAGCCCGTATACTGCTGCTGGCCGACGAGGGAAAGCCAGACCGAGAGATCGCCGAGGTCTTACATACCAGTACGCCGACGGTCCAGCGTACCCGCCAGCGGTTTGTGGAGGGCAGTCTGGACAACGCTCTCCATGAGCGGCGGCGACCCGGGGCGGGCAAGAAACTGGACGAAAAAGGGGAAGCCCTTCTGGAAACATTGGCCCGTAGCGAACCTCCCGCGGGGCGGAAACACTGGACCCTACAGCTCTTGGCTGACAAGCTGGTAGAGTTAAGGGCTGTAGACAACATCTCGTATGAGACAGTGCGTCGGGAGTTAAAAAAAACGACTCAAGCCTTGGTTGAAGAAGAAATGGGTTATTCCTAGCGTCGGCGCTGAGTTTGTGTGGCGCATGGAAAACGTTTTGGATGTGTATGCCTGGCCCTACAACCCCAAACGACCGCAGGTCTGTTTCGACGAGAAGTTGGTCCAACTGATTGTCGAGACACGCCGCCCGCTGCCGGCGAAGCCGGGACAGCCAGAGCGTTACGATTACGAATACCAACGCAATGGCACGCGTAATCTCTTTTTCTTCTTCCAGCCCTTGGCAGGATGGCGTCACGTTTTGGTAACCGAACATCGAACGAAGATCGACTATGCTCATGCTATGCGATACCTGGTGGATGATCTCTTCCCAGAGGCCGATGTTGTCGTCGTGGTGGAAGATAATCTCAATACTCATACGCCAGCCGCGCTATACGAGGCCTTTGAGCCAGCTGAGGCCAAGCGCATCCTGGACCGATTGGAGTTTCACTACACACCCAAACACGGCAGTTGGCTGAACATGGTTGAAATCGAAATCGGTATCTTGTGTGAGCAATGCCTTGATGATCGGATTCCTGATGAAGACACCTTGTGCAGCGAGATCGCGGCCTGGGAAGCACCACGCAACGAGCGGCAAGCCACTGTCAATTGGCGCTTCAGCACGTCGGATGCTCGCGTTAAGCTCAAGCGGCTTTACCCGGATTTATCAGAATCATCGTGATGGAGTACTAG
>CAZQDO010000540.1:0-3685 GCA_964592085.1 uncultured Anaerolineae bacterium
GACAACCTGAGGTCGTCGAAGTCCTGTCCAATGTTCTGACACGGCAGAACGCTCTTTTGAGGTATGGCCTGGAGCACAAGGAGGAAAAGGCAGGCATCCCGGCGGACCCCACGGTGTTGCTGTTCGTCGGCGGCTCCTGGGGCAAGAGCCTGGCCGCCCGACTCATTCCCATGGCTCTGAGTCGGTACGGACTGAGCTCCCTCACCACTTTGACCGCTCTTCCTCAGGACTCGGAGGGCAGTATCTACCTCGATCCTCGGATCGTGGCCGTGCCTTTCGCCGTGGTGCTGGTCGAACACATCGAGGCTGCCTACACCATGAACGCCCGCTTTGTGGGCAATCTGGCGTATGTGATCAACGCGGGGCTGGTCCCCCTGGCCGACGAGATACACGGGATGGTGAGGCCCATTCCTCTGGGACTGGCCACGTTCATCTTCACCACTGGCGTAGGAGAGGAGGAGATCAAGCGAACGCTGTACCCAGATGGCAAATCCGGCTTCTTGAAACGCCGTGACCTGTCGGCGGAGGACGCCTACCGGGAAGCACAAAGGATTTGCCACCAGGCATTGCGAGATCTGCCCCAGGAGATCTTGCGGGAGGTGGATGAGACGGTCATCTTCAGACCTCTGAACGAGGATGATCTGCGGGAGGTGTTCGACCTGGAGATCGAATACTATGAGCAGGGGATCTTCCCAGGGCGGAGAATCGGCGTTGCCTTCGAGCCCGATGCCAAAGAGCAAGCTTTCTCCGAGGCTTTGGCCCTGTTGGACGTATACGGCATCCACGTCCTGCGCCGAAAGTTGCAGCATCACATTGACCCCGTGATCTACAAGGCCTACATTGAAGGAGCCCTGACGGAAGAGAACATCGAAACGGCCCGAGTTCTCGTCACTCTGGAAGGCGAGCAGTTGAAGGTCAAGCTGGACCGGGGATGAGATGGCGGAGACTGAGCTGGGGCCATTTCACAAAACAGCCCCTGATGTTTATGGCGGCGTCCGCCAGGGGCTTGAGCGAAGCGGAGCCCCTGGCTCAATCTACGAAGCCCCCGTTGGGACTGGACTTGATAGGCCGATAGGCCTTTGTGTGTTGAGCCCGATGGCTTCAGCCCCGGGCGGGGTGGCGACGGAAAGTTGACCTTTGTTGTGTGTAACAACGCTGGGGCAGAAAGGGGTAGCCGATGGAAAGAGAATCTCCTGAGAAGCGCCCTCAAACCGAGGCCGAGGATGCGGAACATCCTCAGGCAGAAGAAGAGGTCCTTGAGACCGAGGCCGAAGAGGAGAAGCAGCCTCAAGTAGAGGAAGACGCTCTTCAGGCCGAGGCTGCGAAGCGAGAGAAATCCCGCTGGGAAGCTCTCTTGCTAGAGGCTGAGGTGATTGCCGCCAACCTGAAAGAGAGCGGCACTCGACGGTGAGGTACCCTGGGAAGTGGGAATGAAGCATGGATTTGGTGATCAGTCGCTTGGAAGCCGATGTGGAGGGGCAGCAGCCCCAATTCCAGGAGGGGTTCGATGTCTTCGCCACCCGTCATGATCTGACGGATTGGGAGGGCTGGTTCAGCCCCTACGACGAGGAGACGTACAACTTCGTTTTGCAGAACATCGGCCGAGACGATGTGGCTATCGAGATCGGCGCTGGCGATCTGCGCCTGGCCCTGCGGATGGCGGAGCGGGCTCAAAGGGTTTACGCTGTGGAGGTCAATCCTCTCCTGGTCGGCGCGGCCCTGCAGGCCATCGGCTTTGACCTGCCACGCAATCTATTGGTCGTCTGCGCCAACGCTCTGGACATCTCTTTCCCCAGCGGCATCACTGTCGCCATGCTTCTCATGCGCCATTGCCAGCATTTTGGGCGATACGTGGACAAGCTGCGAGCTGCTGGCTGCCAGCGGTTGCTGACCAACGCCCGCTGGAAAAGCGGGGTGGAGAACATAAACCTCACCCGTTCCGGCATCCCCTTCGAAGAGGTGAGCGAGGGCTGGTACGCCTGCCGCTGTGGGGCGGTGGGCTACGTAGGCCAGGGCGAGCAGTCGGATGCACCACCCGTGGAGGTGATTGACTGTCCAGTCTGTGGGTCTGTGAAAAAAGACAGTTGGCGCGAAGAGGAGATTAGCGCCGGCTGAGTAGGAGCGAAGTGACGTATCGAAGCCAAGCAGGTCTACTCCCAGACCCGCTCCCTGGTCTCGATACGCTGCGCACTCGACCGACGCTCGCTAAACACGAGAAAGGAGTTGACAGAAATGAGACTAAGAGACAAGAAGATCGCGGTTTTAGTAGAAGGTGGCTTCGAGGACCTGGAGTTCTGGGTGCCTGTGATGCGCCTGCAAGAGGAGGGGGCTGAGGTGACAGTGGTCGGCACGGGCAGCCAGCCCAGGTTCACGGGCAAGCATTGCCTGGAGGCTACCCCCGACGTCACCGCCGACGAGGTCAGTGCGCAGGACTTCGACGCCCTGGTCGTTCCCGGCGGGTGGGCGCCGGACAAGCTGCGCCGTTACGACTCGGTGCTCGAGCTAGTGCGGGGGATGCACGAGCAAGGCAAGATCATCGGCATCATCTGTCACGGTGGCCTGGTGCCCATCTCGGCGGGCATCGTCAAGGGACGCAAGGCGACGGGCTCCACCGGCATCAAGGATGACCTGATCAACGCCGGTGCAACGTGGGTGGGCGATGAGGCGGCCTTCAGGGAGGGCAATCTGGTTTGGGGGCGGGTGGTGGCGGACATCCCCGCCTTCTGCCGCGAGCTGGTAGCGGCTATCGAAGCGGGCTAGGAGGAGGTTGTGGTAGGAATCGTCGTCGTCGCCCATAGCCCGAAACTGGCCGAGGGCGTGAAGGATCTGGCTGAGCAAATGGGGCAGGAGCGGGTGCCCATCGCCGCTGCTGGCGGTCTGGATGACACGACCATCGGCACCAACATGGAGCGTATCCTGGAGGCCATCGAAGCCGTCTATCAGTCGGGCGGGGTGCTGGTGCTGATGGATCTGGGAAGCGCAGTGATGAGCACTGAGCTTGCTGTTGGGATGCTGCCGACCGAACAGCAATCCAGGGTGATGCTGAGCGAGGCGCCGCTGGTGGAGGGCGCTATTGCAGCCACGGTGGAGGCATCCATCGGTAAGTCTCTGGCCGAGGTTGACGCCGCAGCCCGGGGCGTCGTTCGCACGCCGAAGGTCGCCGGAGCCACACCCCTTACGGAGCCGGTGCCACGTCCTGAGCTTGTCGAAGGACCTCCATCCCATGAGGTCACCCTCACCATCATCAACGAGGTCGGACTCCACGCCCGGCCTGCGGCTCTTTTCGTTCAGACCGCCGCCAGCTTCCAGTCGGCCATCACGGTGCGCAATCTGACCCGGAATAGCCAGGCTGTTGATGCCAAGAGCATGTTTGGCGTGCTGAGCATCGGCGCCCAACTGAACCACCAGATCGCTGTCGCCGCCGACGGGCCTGATGCAGACGAGGCCCTGGCGACCATCGGCCAATTGGTGGAGAGCGGATTCGGGGAGATGGAGGGAGCGCCGATTCCGGCAGCGGTTCTCGCTAAGGAGGTGGTTGCGCCGCCGCCCCGGCTGGAGAAGGCAGAGCCCCAGTCCACCATCTTACCCTCTGACATAGGGGAGATGCGAGAGCTTCAGGGCATCACCGCTTCGACTGGCATCGCCATCGGCCCGGCATACGTTTATCGCCCGGAGACGTTGACCG
>CAZQDO010000541.1:0-3660 GCA_964592085.1 uncultured Anaerolineae bacterium
TGGCCGAGATCCTGGAGGCGCTCAGTCTGAACCCAGAGGCAGTCGATAGGGTCGATTGCTTCTACTGGGGCTAATACGTCCTGAGAAGGCCCGACGCCCAACCTGCGGTTGGGGCCTGACCACAGGTCAGGTTGTCGGGTTTTCGATTGGCTGTGTTAGGGCCAGCAAATCTTAGCAACTGGAGGTTACACAATGACATACGCAGGGTACGACTACTCGGAGCTGCTCAAGACGCTGGGGTTCTGGAATGAGAATCTGCCTTACGACGAGCAGGACGGGGACCAGAAGCTCGGCGAGTTTCTGGCAGACCACTACGACGGCGAGGCGTACGACGAGGAAGGCGCCAGGGCCGTCGCCGAGATGAAAGAGTTCCTGACGGCCCTGAAGACGTGGGACAACTACTCCAATCCCGTCTGGGAGGGACTGCTTCAGGTCGAGGACGACTACTCGTTTGTGCGCCTCTTCCTTCCCCTGCTCCCTTACATGTGGGACTAGAAGGCCGGCCTCTGCAAGGAGGCCCCTTCTCTCAGCTACTCGTGGCCGTAGTACCACGAGTGGTTGAGAGAGGGAAATGCCCTTGCAATCATTCTGTGAGGAGGTCAGACAATGTCACGCTTGTGGAACGCTGTTGGACAACGTTATGAGGAGGCCGTGGCCGTCTTCGCCGCGGCGGGCCGGCTGGTGGAGTACGACGACAGTGGTGCGGTGGTCACGGTAAACGGCGAAGAGCGATTGCTTGAGCCGGCCACGTTGGTCACGGCGGCCCAGATGATGGCCAAGGACGGGGTCGTCGGATCGGTTAATGAGGAGAGAAACGACGTGAAAGTGCTCGTAGAGGCTCTGGCTGCGGCAGCACAGGTCTACGCGGAGGACGAGGTCGAACACGACGAGAGACTGGCCGAGCTGGAACGCGCCCGCCTGGATATGCGCTTCCTGGTCCAACTGGTGAGCCAGGTGGCCGGGTGGAAACTGGAAGGCCGGCTCACCCTGGAGGGTGCCCGCCAGGTGTGCGAGACCCACGCCGACGAACTGGCCGGGACTGTCTGGGAGGAAGCCTTCTGCCCGGTATGCGAGGCGAGCGTTAGTACCGCTCGCGGTGAGGAAGCCACAAACCAGAACGAAAGGAGACACACGATGACTTTCCACGACTGCCCCGTGTTGAACCGCAAGAACCTGTTCGCCGGACCGGACGGCTACTGCCGGCACTGCCGATCGGTAGAACTGGCGGCTCAGATCCTGGACCGCGAGGTAGAGGAGCTGACCGGCCCGACCTTCGAGGCGTTGCTTGACCAAATCGGCGGTGAGGAAGCCTACGCCGCCTCGGTGGAGGAGATCCACACAGTTAAACAAAATGGCCGCCCAGGGAATTCGGTTTCAGGTCGTAAACCGCGTGAGCTGTTGAACCTGATCCTGACCCAACATCCGATGTTCATCAACGACCTGCTGGATAAGTACCGCGCCCTGGCCGGGAAGTACGGCATAACCCTGCGCCACGATCCCGATGGCGTGCTCTTTCACGACTACAGTGTATTTGCGCCCGTGCAGCCCGCTTTGCCGGAGATGGTGCCTGCCCTCAACGGCGATGCGCTGCGCGACTTGGTCTGGCAGGCGAATGTGGCCGAGAAGCGGGCGATGCGCAACGCCTTTGTCAGCGCCGTGCGGGCGTCACGCAACATCGTGATGAGTTGGGTGAGTTCCGATGGCCAGGAGCGTGGGGTTGTCAGCCTGGGACCCAACACCGAGGAGACGCGCAGGAAGGCGGCTGAGTACCAGGCGGCTGCGCAGAAGAAGGGGTTTCGGACGCGATTCAGCCTGGTGAGGGCGGGGTAGAGGGGGGCTGGGTTTGGGCTTGTTTGCGTGGTGAGGCTCAGTTTTTTTGTTTGGGGAGTGCGCGTGTGGGGGGAGTGACAGGTACAGCCAAAAATTTAGGCATGCCTAAATTTTGACACCTCTGTGTGTCTGCCAGCAGCCCTCCGTGGGGAGCCCCCCAGCAAGCCCCATTCTCGGACGTAGCCATTCTACCCTAAGTGTCGGTGTAAATTTCAGTGGGGGATTATGCCCACCAAGATTAACCTATGAGACACTTTGTAGAGGAAATTCATCCACAGAGCTACCAAGAATAGCTCACAGGCCGCACTTTGCCCCTCTTGACCAAGAAAACGAGCCCAAACCGCGCCTTCCCCTCACTAGCGTAGTCACTTTAGCAGGTAATAGCCAATCACTGCATAAGTGATCGTCGGTTCGAGAATCGGGCTATTTGACCAACTCTGGCGAGAAGCTCACCCTCATTGTTTGAACGCGAAAGGAGCAACCATGATCCAAGTCACCGAACACCACGTCATCTACGGCACCCATCAGCGTCCGCCGATGGACGACCTTGACCAGGTAGCGGAGTTCTACGAAATCGAAATCCCGCCCGAGGACATCGAGGAGTTCGAGAGAGAAGGTTACGCTCACGTCATAGTCGACGGTTATGTGGCCTTCACACTGGTGGAAGAACGCACATCATAACCCAGCACGAAAGTACAACTAATCCGCTTCTGAGTCGTCCTCTTCGCATTGATTGGGCTTGCCTTCAGCAGTGCTGCAAGGAAGTGAGTCGTGATCTACGTCAAGACGTTTCGGTTCGGCGGCTCTCATCACCAGCCCCACAAACGCGTGCCCGTCAGGTACTACGTGGAGAAGAGGTGGGTCCGCATGTTCCGTGGCTGCAACGCCTACGAGATCGACCTGGGTTACGGCGGTCCGTTCCTCATCGTGGGTTTACATCACCACGGTTCTCACTGGCCGGGGCGCGTTGTGATTCAGATCGGCTTCTCTATAGCCTTCGCTGGAAACGCCGTGTGCGGAGGATAAGAGACTGCTTCAGGAGACTGACATGCAGATCGTGAACTTCAAGCACTACGGGTCTATCGCAGCTCTCGACGAGAACTTCGCCAATTGGGTGTATGTTGGCCGCGAGAGCCGCAAGTATGGGCTTCACCAATCCCCCCTGGCCAATCCGTATTCCATCCGCCAGGCCGGTTCTCGCGAAAACGCTATAGAGCTGTACCGGTCCTGGCTGTGGCTCCAGATCAGGCACAAGAACCCCCGCATCCTGAACGCCTTGCGCGACATCCAGGACGATAGCGTGTTGGTGTGCTGGTGCCACCCCCTGCCGTGCCACGCCGAGGTGATTCTGAAAGCCCGCAACTATCTACTCAAAGCGGGTCTGCTATGAGAAAGTAGCTCATTTTCCTGGGGAAATAGCTCATTCTCAGCGCGGATTAGCTCATTTCTTCCCTTATCTCGCTGAGAAAAGGGCTTATTCTCCCACGAAACCGGCTTTTCTCAGCGAGATAACACTCAACATAAGGTGGCGCGTGATGCGCAGCGCACAACTCAAACATAAGCACTGGACGATGAGAGAGTGGCGCTGCTGCGATCACGTATGGCAGTTGCTTCTCTCTCGTCTCTACCCCGAGCGTGAGACGTGGCAACCAATTTGTCCAACCTGTGGAGGCACTATGACTGACTACACCATCACCTTCGACGGCGGTTCCCGGAACAACGGTAGCCCCGACGCAGAAGGCTACGGCAGTTACAAGATCAGTACCGCAACCGGTCGCAGTGAGATCATCCGCCTCACGTTTCCGGCAGGAACCACAAACAATATAGCTG
>CAZQDO010000542.1:0-3650 GCA_964592085.1 uncultured Anaerolineae bacterium
AAGGTCATCAAGCTGATAGCCCGTGCGGAGTGGGAAGACGGCGGCTATCGCCTGAGCGTGCGACCCACTTGGCTGGACCGATCCCATCCCCTGGCCCGCCTCACCGCTCGCCAGATGGGCATCGTCTACCACACCGACATCAACGGCACCATCACCGCTACTATCGCGGAGGAGGACCCCTTACCCACGGCGGCGGCCATGCTGCGAGACTTGATCAATATCTATGGGAACCCCTGAAAATGCCTCGTCTTCGCGGAGTGTCATTGCGAGCGAAGCGAAGCAATCTCCCCCCACCAAGTTGGAGATTGCTTCGTCACTTCGTTCCTCGCAATGACAAAAGTGATCAGACGCCCAAAACCGTTGCCAGCACGTAGCCCACCGTCAGCAGCGCGTCGGTGGCCAGAATGGTCATCACGTTGGCACCCAGGGCGGGGACGAGCTGTGGGATGTCGTCGTAATGCTGCAACGCGCCCTGGATGGCTTTCCTCGCCAGGGGTATCGCCAGGAGAGTGATCAGCGCCGGCCAGGGCATGAGCCTGAAAACCACTCCCAGCACGATGCTCAGGTAGGTGCACACCAGCAAAAGGGTGTACAGCCAGGCCGCCCTTCTCCTCCCCAGGGCCATCACCAGGTTGCGCCGCCCGACCTGCCTGTCGGCCTCCACGTCTGGGAACTCGTTGAGGAGCAGGAGGTTAGCGGTGAGGAACCCAGGCGCCAACGAGGCCACGATCACCTCCCTGGTGTATTGCCCCGTCTGCACGAAATAGGCCCCCAGCACCACCAGTGAACCCATCCCCAAACCGGCCGCCACTTCGCCAATCCGCCAACGGGACAGGTACGGCGTGTAGAAGTACGAGAACAGCCCCCCCAGCAAGATCACCGGCAGCAGACCCCAGCCCTGGGCGATGACGAAATAGACTCCGATCACCGCGTCTATCAAGAGACAGGCCATCCCCAACAAATAAGTCTGCCTCGGCTCAATGAGGCCGGCGGTCAGCATGCCGCTCCCCCCGCTGAAGGGCGTCTTCTGCGTCTCGAAATCCAGCCCGCTCCTGTAGTCGAAGTACTCGTTGAACACGTTGACGCCTACGTGCGCTAGGATGGCTCCCACCCAGGCCAGCAAGAAGTACCCCAGGTTGAAGCTCCCGTCGTGCCAGGCGATGGCCGTTCCGATAGGCGCCAGCACCAGGCTCAGTGCCAAAAACGGCCCCCTGATCTCCAGGAACCAGGTCTTGAGGGAGCCTGGTGTTAGATTTGATGTCATCTCCTCGCTCATTGAAGTCTCCTCTCTGTGTAATGTTGTCCTTGCCCTAGGTCATTTCACGAAATAGCCCTTGAATTCTTAGGCGGTGTCCGCCAGGGGCTCCGCTTCGCTCAAGCCCCTGGCTCAGTCTGCAAAGCCCCCGTGGGGCTGGATTTGACAGGCCGATAGGCCTTTGTAAGCTGAGCCCGATGCCTTCAGCCTCGGGCGGGGTAGCGGCAGAAAAGTCAACATTTGTTGCGTAAAACAGCAGCAGGCCGTCAATCCGCATTGGGCTGCACAGGGCGACGGCTCCGTTTCTTCTGGCTGCGGCGGCGCTTCTCCTCTAGCCGCCGCTCGCGAGCTGCCCGCGTGGGACGGGTGGGCAGCCGCCGCTTGGGAACGCGCAGCGCCTCACGCATCAGCTCTTGAAAGCGTTCCACCACCTCTTCCCGGTTTCGATACTGGCTGCGGGTCTCCTGGGAGACCAGGCGCAGGACACCCTCTTTATCCGTGCGCGACTTCAGCTTCCGGAGCACCCGCCGCCGCTGCGTCTCGTTCAGGCTGGGCGAGTTGGCCACGTCGAACAGCAGTTCCACCTGGGTGGCGGAGCGGTTGACGTGCTGCCCGCCAGGGCCGCTGCTACGGGCGAACCGGAAGTGCAGTTCCGACATGGGGATGGACACGGTGTCTGTGATGGGCACAACGCTCTCGTTCATGATTCAAAAAGTCTCCATTGTTCCAAGAGTGGAAACCTCGGAGGTCTCTCGGTTGTCCGACTGTCCAAGAAGTATGCCACAAACCGCGTAATTAGTCAACCCGTCACCGATGCCCCCCCTCATTAGAAATCGCGACTGCCGATGAAGAAGCGAAAAGTTATCAGTGGATAACTTATTATTTCATGGCGATTACTATGTATTTATAACGTTTCTAAAAATTTTAAGGTAAATCATGGCTTTTCAGGTTGAAATTTCTCGAAAAATATGGTATAATAGAATCATCACTGTTCAATCAGCGCGCATGTTGAAGGAGGAACTGCCATGTCCATGAGAACCAGGCTTTCGAACACACAAGGGGCACAGCAAGTGTTCCGCGCTGCAGACTTAACCCTGGATTTAGCGAGGAGGGAGCTCAAGGGTTGTAATGGCCACAACAAGCTGACTCCCAAAGAGTGTGAACTCCTCGCGCTATTCATGAGCTATCCAGGGCGGGTCCTCAGCCGCAAGCTGTTGATGAAAGAAGTCTGGGAGACCGACTTCCTGGATGACACCAGAACCTTGGAAGTTCACATCTGTTGGCTGAGGAAGAAAATCGAAGAGGACCCTCGCAAGCCCCAGAGGTTGCGTACCGTCCGAGGCGTTGGTTATCGCTTTGGGTAGTGATGGATAGCATGGTCCTTTTTCCCCTATTGGCCTTGTGGATGTGCCTTAGTCTCTACCCGAAAACCAGCGGGCCGAGCTCTCACGCCCGGCAGTTTGGCGGCGTGGGAGCCGCCTCTGCTAGGTTTTCGGATAGGCTCTTAGTCGTCTCGGCTCCTTCGAGATGGCGGCACTTCACGATGCCTTTCCCCTGGATCTTCCTCTCCGTGAAGCCATTCCGGTAGCTCATAGTTTGGCCAGAGACATTACCAGAGGGGTTGGCTCATCTCTCTCTCCGCAGAGGGGCTAGCCCCTCTGCGTCATCTGCCGGTGGCTTGGCTCCCATGCAAGCCCCCCCAAGAACCTCAGCCTCATCTCAGCACCGCCCGCCGAAGCTCCTCCTATTGACAGGTCAGACCTGAGAAGATTTGTGCGGATCTCCATGTTCTTTGCGTCCCATGTTGGTTTCTTGCTTTGTTCAGGAGAGTCTGGTATAATTTAGTAGCTTTAGTATTGGGAGAGCACTGGTCTCTGAGAGACCGTTTGCTGTGAGTGGTGAGGGCAAGGGACGATGGACAATCGCCAGGTGGCCGACATCCTTTACGACCTCGCTAGCCTGTTGGAGATAAAGGGCGAGATCATCTACAAGGCCGTGGCGTACCGGCGGGCAGCGGATAACATCCTCAACCTGGGGCGAGACATCCGTGACGTCTGGCAAGATGGTAAACTCAGGGAGATACCCGGCGTGGGCGAGGCCCTGGCCAAGAAGCTTGACGAGCTACTGCGCACAGGCCGCCTGGAATATTACGAGAAACTGAAAGAAGAAATCCCGCGTGGGGTGGTGGATATGCTGACCATCCCCGACGTAGGCCCCAGGACGGCAAAGCTGCTCTACGAGAGCCTGGGGTTGGCGAGCGTGGCTGATGTGGAGCGGGCGGCCCAGGAGGGCAGGCTCAGAGATCTGCCAGGATTGGGTGTCAAGTCGGAGGCCAATATCGGGTGCATTTCAGTTTTTTGGAATAATGTGGCATAATAGCTCCTGAGCGACTCAT
>CAZQDO010000543.1:0-2340 GCA_964592085.1 uncultured Anaerolineae bacterium
CCCACGGCTACGGCAACACCGGAGGCGGTGGCCAACACGATGGGCGCTGGACCGGTGGCTTCTCCGACCGTCAGGGTTTTTGACATGAACGGGCAACCCCAGAACCTGGACTGGGCCAATCAGAAATACGGCGCCTGGATAGAGTACGCCCAGCCGAGTGGAGGAGCTTGCTTCCGTGTCGTCGAGTTGAGGGAGAGGTCAGGTCCGGCCAATATCGACGTCTGGCTTCTGGACGAGAACGGCAACCCTGTGCCTAACATGAACGTGCGTTTCGATTGGCCTGGAGAGGAAGTGGTGCAAGCCACGAACAGCGAAGGCAAGGTTGGGTTTGCCCTTGGCATGGGCTCCTACATCTATGACCCGCACGTGGGCGGGCCGCACACCATCCGCGTGACCTGCGAGTATCCGTCAGACGTGGCCAGGAACTGGGGTCATCTGGCGGGGACACCACATGACCACCTGGACATCGTTTACCAACTGGTTCGCTCGGGAAGATAGCGGCCGACGATGCTAAACGCAACATGAGGGGGGGCTGAGGCCCTCCCTTTAGTTGTGTCTCGTTTGTCACTAAGATAGTGAGGTGAAAAGGAGCGATAATGGCTGAAAGAGTCACGATTAGTGTCATCAAGGCTGATGTGGGCGGGTTCGTGGGTCACTCCGGCATGCATCCGGCCTTGATCGAGGAGGCGCAGGAGAGGCTGGGGGACGCCAAGCGGGAGGGGAAGTTGATCGACTTCCACGTCACCCGCGTGGGGGACGACCTGGAGTTGATCATGACCCATCGCCGGGGTGTGGACGACTCGCGGATCCACCAACTGGCCTGGGACACACTGGCAGCTGCTACCAAGGTGGCCGAAAGCCTGAAGCTGTACGGTGCCGGCCAGGTCCTGCTGAGTGATGCCTTCTCGGGAAATGTGAAGGGCATGGGGCCCGGCGTGGCCGAGATGGAGTTCGAGGAGCGAGCCTCAGAGCCCTTCCTGGTCTTCATGGCCGACAAGACGTCTGCTGGAGCCTGGAACATGCCTTTGGTGAAGATGTTCGCCGACCCCTTCACCACCATCGGCTTGGTGATCTCGCCGGCGATGCACGATGGGTTCAGGTTCGAAGTTCACGACGTGCTGAAGAGCAAGCGCATCTATTTCGATTGTCCTGACGAATTGTATGAGATGCTCGTCTTCGTCGGCGCTCCGGCGCGGTACATGATCAAGGCGGTGTACCACAGGGCCACCGGCGATATCGGCGCTGTGTCTTCCACGCAGCGTCTGAGCCTCATGGCGGGCCGATACGTCGGCAAGGATGACCCTGTACTCGTTGTCCGTTCGCAGGGCACGTTTCCGGCGATCGGAGAGATCCTGGACCCGTTCGCGTTTCCGCACCTGGTGGAAGGGTGGATGCGGGGCTCACATCACGGGCCTTTGATGCCCGTTTCTGAGCCTCAGAGCAACCCCAGCCGCTTCGACGGCCCCCCTCGGGTCGTCTGCCTGGGGTTCCAGCTCTGCAACGGCTCTCTCGTCGGGCCGAGGGATATGTTTGACGATCCCAGCTTCGACGAAGCGCGTCGCCACGCCAACATAGCCGGGGAGTATCTGCGGCGTCACGGACCCTTCGAGCCGCACCGCCTTCCTCTCGAGGAGATGGAGTACACTACCATGCCCCAGGTGATGAAGAAGCTCGAGGGACGTTTCGAAGACCTGCCGGAGTAAGTAGGATCTCGACCAGACACCTGCCTGACGAGGACGGCCTGGAGCGACCAGAGCGTTGCAGGACCGCTGCCACGGCAGGTGTTCTGTTACCTGAGGGTTGTAGGAGCGAGGATCCCCTCCTCGCCGCGGAGTAGGGCTACCTCCACGCCTCCTGATTCGAGGTCGGCGAATGCGCGGCCTCCCCCGTACCGCTCCCGTAGCGCAGTCCTCTGATAGCTACGGCAGGAGGCTGAGTGGCCGTGTCAGGCGATCTCCTCCACGGCCGGGCGCAGCTCAGCCGGTGGTCAAAGGCCGGCGAGAATGCCGTCCAGCTCGGCCCTGGCGGCGGGGACCGCCTGGAGAAAGGGCTCCAGCTTCTCACAGGCGTACTCGAGGCAGTGGGCGCAGTTCTCCACGCCCCTGGCAAGACCGCAGGCCCTGATTTCGCACTGCGAGCAATGAGTGAAGTAGCGCTCCTTGCCGGGGAGGCACCCATCGCAATTGATCTCCTCCGGCTTGACGTCTGAGCCATAGTCGCGCGACCACTTCTCCGCCACCCGGACCCGTGCCTCATCGTCGTCGTCCTGAGTGGCTACGTAGGCCGGACAATCCGTGCACTTCAGACCACAAAAGGCAACGATCTTGTCCAATGCTCTCT
>CAZQDO010000543.1:2350-3617 GCA_964592085.1 uncultured Anaerolineae bacterium
AGGCTGCTCAGCACCTGCAGCCGTGGCCAGTGTATCACATTCTTCCCCCTGTGTCAAGTGATCGATGGAGGCCGTGGAAAAGGTAGCGGTGACCCGCCGGGCCGCTCCTGCTTGTGACTTCCTCCGACGTGATGTTGACAGGTAGCCACCTGGACGCGGTCCCGAGCTGTGGTGCGAATCGTGGGGATCCAGATGGCCCACAAAGGTGGCGGGCCGCCCACTCGTTGCCTTTCAGTATCGATTCCGGTATAATAGTGGTGTGGGGCGACCGTGTGCCCTGCGAAACACAGTGGAGAGGAGTGCCTCATGGCCGACAACCTCCGCAGATTCAGCAAGAGGGCCCGCCGTTGTCTGGCCTACGCCCAGGAGGAGGCGCAGCGACTGAACCATCCCTACATCGGAACGGAGCACTTGCTGCTGGGCCTGGTGCGAGAGGAGAACGGTGTTGCCGCTCGGGTGCTGCGCAGTCTCGGGGTGGAGGCGTACAGAGTCCGGAGTGCGGTCGAGGAGATCATCGGTCTAGGGGAGGGGAAGGTCACGGGCAAGATTGGACTCAGCCCGCGCACCAAGAGAATCATCGAGATGGCGGTCAACCAGGCTCGCAGCATGGGTACCGCCTACGTGGGGACGGAGCACCTCCTGCTGGCCCTCATAGAGGAGGGTGAAGGCGTGGCGGTGGACGTACTACAGAGCCTGGGAGTGAGCCTGGAGAAGGTCCGCAGCCAGACAGACCATCTGGTAGGCAAGGGTGGAGGGCCGGAGAGGGAAGCAGGGAAGAAAGAGAAGCAGACTCCGCTCATCGACCAATTGGGGATAGACCTCACAGCTCAAGCGTCTGAGGGCAAGCTGGATCCTGTGATTGGACGTGAGAACGAGATACAGCGCGTCGTGCAGGTGCTGTCACGCCGCACCAAGAACAACCCCGCGCTGATCGGCGAGTCCGGGGTGGGCAAGACGGCCATCGTGGAAGGTCTCGCCCAACTGGTGGCCGCTGGCAGGGTGCCTGAGAACCTGATGGGCAAGCGGATGGTGATGCTGGACGTCGGTTCGCTGGTGGCAGGGACCATCTACCGCGGCCAGTTCGAGGAGCGGCTGAAGAAGGTCATCGACGAGATACGTCAGAGTAAGGCTATCCTTTTCATCGATGAGGTGCACATGCTGGTGGGCGCAGGCTCCGCCGGCAGTTCGGTGGATGCGGCCAATATCCTGAAGCCAGCGCTGGCGAGAGGCGAGCTTCAGTGCATAGGGGCCACTACCCTGGATGAGT
>CAZQDO010000544.1:0-3615 GCA_964592085.1 uncultured Anaerolineae bacterium
TTCAGCCCAGGGAGCCCTTTCACCCCCTCTTTGGTGCGATGCCCAGGACGCCGCTGATGATGGAATTCCAGGTCACGCAGGAATACCTGGGGCAGGCCATACACCTGGTTTACCTGGCGCCGATGTGGAAGGAGGTGCTGGACTCTGACACCTTTGCCCAGGGGAAGGGCTCCACAGTGGCCAGAGTCGTTGACGGCAGTCTGCACGGCTATCCCATGACGGGCATCGCTGGCGTGGCGAACATCGGCTCCGACCGAAACTGGTGCGGGCACCACTTTGCGCAGGCGAACTGGTACGCCTTTGGCCGGCTGGCCTGGAATCAGCACCTCAGCTCGGAAGCGATTGCCGAGGAGTGGATCCGCGCCACGTTCACCAACGACGATGGAGCCGTCGCGACCATCCTGGATATGATGATGGGCTCCTGGGAAGCGTGCGTGAATTACATGACGCCGCTCGGTCTGCATCACCTCATGCGCGAAGGGCACCACTATGGCCCCGATCTCGACTATGATGCGGGACGTGAGGATTGGAATCCCCAGTACTTTCATCGCGCCGACGCCAAAGGGCTGGGCTTCGACCGCAGCAGCAGCGGCAGCAATGCCGTCGGGCAGTACTACCCCCCGGTCCGTGACCTGTTCGACGACCGCGCGGCCTGCCCGGAGAAATACCTGCTGTGGTTTCACCATGTCCCGTGGGATTATGAGATGCACTCAGGGCGGACGCTGTGGGACGAGCTCGCCTGGCGCTATGACCACGGCGTCGAGTACGTCAGCCGGATGCTGGAGACCTGGGTGAAGCTCAAGCCCTACGTCGACCCACAGCGCCACGAGGAGGTGCTGAAAAAGCTCTCGATGCAGGAGGCCCACGCCATCGAATGGCCGCAGGTATCTCTGTCCTACTTTCAGAGATTCAGTCAAAGCGAAGAAAGGTGTAATCAGTGCATTTGAGGTGAGGGGTGAAACGGATAGTCCGGATCGTTCTTGGGTATGCACTCTGGTTCATATCCGCGGCTCTGTCGCTTTGGGCGGCGTTGTGGCTGAGGACTTTTGTCCTGATTGACCTGCCCATCATGACGCTTAGATTGAATCGCTGGGGATTCATAGTCGTAGATAGGTTCGGCACGGTCATCCTGGGCCTCGTATGGTTGCTATTTGTGTTAGCCTCCGAAGCGGATTTTCGCAAGTTGGCCGAGCGGCGGCGGCCAGCCGCATTCGTGGCAAAGGTGTTTGCTGCGGAGGCATTGGTCCTGGGCGCAGCATACGCTGGACATCTGCTGATGTCCTGATAACACGACAGAAAGGATGAGGAAGATTGGCCAAAGGATCTGAGGGCAATCAGTTGCTGCTCGAGGTGAAATGCCTGAAAATGCACTTTCCCATTGAGCGCGGCTTCTTCCGGTCCAAGCTGATCGGCCACGTCAAAGCGGTGGACGGGGTGAGTTTCTACATCCGCGAGGGAGAGACACTGGGCCTGGTCGGCGAGAGCGGGTGTGGCAAGACGACAACGGCGCGGGTGATCCTGCGCGCTTATGAGCCTACCGCTGGAGAGGTGTGGTTTGACGACCGCAACCTGGGGAGGGTCAACATTCCCACCCTTGAAAAGCAGCAGCTCAAGCAGTTGCGCCAGAATATGCAACTGATCTTCCAGGACCCCTATTCCTCGCTCAACCCGCGGATGACGCTGCTGCAGATCGTGGGCGAGCCCCTGTTGGTCAACGGGGTCGCCCACGGGAGCGAGTTAAAGGATCGGGTAGCTGAACTCTTGAAGGTGGTGGGGCTGCGATCGGAGTACATGAGCCGCTACCCCCACGCCTTCAGCGGCGGCCAACGCCAGCGCATTGGTGTCGCCCGTGCCCTGGCCCTCAATCCCCAGCTCGTCGTCTGTGATGAGCCGGTGTCGGCGCTGGATGTCTCTATCCAGGCGCAGATCCTCAACTTGCTTCAAGACCTCCAGGAGCAGTTTCACCTCACCTATTTGTTCATCTCACACGATCTCAGCGTGGTCGAGCACATCAGCGATCGAGTGGCCGTGATGTATGTGGGCAAGCTGGTGGAGGGTGCCACGACGGAGGAGTTGTTCATCAATCCTCAGCATCCCTATTCCGAAGCGTTGCTTTCGGCTGTTCCCAAGCCCGACCCCCGGCTACGCACGGAGGCGATCGTGCTGCCTGGGGACGTGGCCGATCCGGCCAATCCGCCCGGCGGCTGCTATTTCCACCCGCGCTGCCAATACCGGGTAGATCGTTGTGAAACGGAGGAGCCGGCTCTGCGGCAAATCGCGCCGGATCATTTCGTGAGCTGTCATCGTGCGGAGGAGTTAGAGCTGACCGGCGTCCCTCCGGGCTGAGCCTCGGGACGAAGCCTCAGCCCAGCATAGCCAGTGCCCTGAGGTCTTGCCCGTGAGTGCCTCAGCAGGCTTACGGAAAAAGTGACATGTTGTGGGTGGGCTGTCCACAGTCTGTCATTCTGAGCGACCAGAGGGAGTGAAGAATCTCGTTTCGTGTGGGAACGAGACCCTTCACTTCGCTCAGGGTGACACATGCAAGTGCGACTTTTTCCTTAATGCCTCAGCAGGGAGGATGCTTAAAGTCAGGGAAGGAGGTGTGTGTATCGGACAGTTGCGGGGAGCATCAGATAGGTGCTCAAGAACAAAGTAGGAAGACTGCTAGTGACTCTAGAAAATTTAAAGGAGGCAGAGAATCATGGAAGAGAGACGAAAGATAACGAGGCGCGAGTTCTTGCGCGTGTCGGCATTGGCCGCGGCAGGAGCGGTGGCTACAGCATGTGCCCCTCAAGCAGCACCCACTGCAACACCAGTGCCTACGAAGGCACCGACGCCGAAGCCTGCGGCTACAGCAACGCCGAAGCCCGAGGCTACACCAGCGCCCGTGAGCAAGTACAACGAGGCGCCGATGCTGGCCGATCTGGTGAAGCAGGGGAAGTTGCCGCCGGTAGACGAGCGGTTGCCCAATGACCCTTGCGTGTTGCCGGTCAATGATGGCATCGGCAACTATGGCGGCACTATGCGCCGGGCATTCAAAGGCGTTTCAGACCGCTGGGGTCCAACCAAGGCGAACGACCACTTTTTCGCCTGGTGGGACATTGACTTGAACGTGCAGCCCCACTTCTGCGAGTCCTGGGAGACCAACGACGACGCCAGCGAGTGGACCTTCTATTTCCGCGAGGGCACCAAATGGTCCGACGGCACCGAGTTCACCGCTGACGACGTGGTGTGGTGGTACGAGAACGAAGCCAGCAACAAGGATCTGTTCCCCTCGCCCTACGTCAAGTGGACTGCCACCGTCGGTGCAGATAAGCTTTTCATGGAGCTTGAGAAAGTCAACGACTATGCCGTCAAGATGAAGTTCCCTGTCCCCAAGACACTATTCATCTACGACCTGACCCGTGGCACTGGTATGGAGGCATTCGGCGTCGGCTGCCTCACGCCCAGCCACTACATGAAGCAGTTCCACATCGACTTTACCGACGACAAGGCCGCCCTGGAGGCAGCAGCCACAGAGGCAGGCTTCAATAACTGGGCGGAATACTACCTCGACAGGGGCTACTGGTGCCTGAACCCCGAGCGTCCCGTGGTCGGCCCCTGGCGGGCCAGGAC
>CAZQDO010000545.1:0-3594 GCA_964592085.1 uncultured Anaerolineae bacterium
CAAGCAAACGACAGGTGCAAAAAGACGGGTCTCTGGAACAGAATAACATAGTAATACAAAGGTGAGGGCAAACCTGGATGTTGTCGCCCTGGCCCTGCTGGTGCGTGAACTGAGTGTATTGGCCGACTCGGCCACGTTGGCTGAAAAGACCAAGAAGGTGCCTTGGTACTCCCACGTGGACCGCTCCCTGATCGGCAACCTCTACCAGTTTATGGATCAATTCGAGGGTGAGCTGGACGAGATCGAGACCGACGTGGTCATCGAGGGACGAGATGTGGTTTGGCCCTGGGAGGAACAGCATGTGGCCAATTAGTGGGCTGCCTGTTTCGAGAAGGAACTGGAAGCGTATTGGACCGTGCAGGCGAAGGCACGAAAGGCGGTTCTCGTCGAAAGCGGCCAGAAGATTTGGTCGAGTGCCTTCACCGGAATGGCCGACGTGGCTTACAACGTTGCCTACTTTCAGTCGGTGGCCAGCGGCTTCACGCGCAACGAAGTAATTGCTGCTGCCTAAAGAGGCGCGTGATCGGGCCAGAAAGTCCAAGTGGGTGCCCAATGAGTACCTGGTGATGAACGCCAATGACAAGGGGCTCATCCTGGCCGACAACACGTTCCTACGTTGGAACCAGGCTGCCGAGCACGTGGGACGGCTGCCCGTCCAGCCGGGACGCAAGGAGCAGCTGCTGGACGTTATGCGCCGGGTGTACGTGCGGGCCAATGGGAAACGGCCCCACATCGCGACAGTGGGGAAGGCGATTGCTGGCTCGATAGTTACGAATTATGACTAGTTCGGGCTTTCGCGCCCACGAACATAAAAGAGACCGGCTCCCAGCGGAGGATCATCTGCTTGTGAAAAGGCGGCGAGTTCGGGAGGGAGATCACTCATTCGCTCAAACCTTAATGCTATTCGACTCCTCGACTCAGCGGCGACCCGCCTCCGGCGAGATTCAGTCTGCCCTTGCAAGACGCAGTGCTTGTGCAACTATGTGCCACCCGTTGCATGGACCAGAAGCCAGTCTACAGAAACCAGAACTCAGAACCCGGTACTCAGCACCCTAGGGAGAAGACGCGGACGCCACCACACACCGAAACCCAATGCTATTGTATCGGACGTCTGGATAGTCCCCGTAGCGGATGGCGGAGCGCATGTTGAATGGATCGTAGTTCCACGAGCCGCCCCGCAGCACCTTCTCATCTCCTGTCTCCGGCCCGGTGGGATTTGTCTGTGCCGTCGAGGGGTATTCACCCCACCAATCGGCTACCCACTCCCACACGTTGCCTGCCATATCGAGGGCACCGGCCCAACTGGCCCCGTCAGGGTAAGAGCCAACTTTCGTGGTGTCGCCCACGTTGTGGTTGTAGTTGAGCAGGGTGTCATCGGGGGGGGCGTTCCCCCACGGATAGATATACCTATCCGATCCCCGCGCTGCGTACTCCCACTCTGCCTCGGTGGGTAACCGCCCCCCAACCCATTCGCAGTAAGAACGGGCGTCGTCCCAGTCTACGTAAATGACCGGATAGTCGTCGTACTGGCTATTGCCGTAATAGCTATCGTGTGTGTACGAACTCGACTTACCCAGAGGACTACACGCACCGTCCGCCACGCAACGCGCAAACTGCTCGTTGGTCACCACCGCCTTATCTATCCAGATGCCGTCAAGAGTGACTGAATGCCAAGGTGATTCACGCTCGAACCAACTCCGGTTGCAATTGCCACTCCCTATGTCCTGTTCACATTGCTTGAATGCTGCATCAACCTCAGCATCAGCGCTTCCCATCTGGAAGGTGCCGCCCGGCACGTAGACCATCTCCATGCCGTCCTTCTCGCGCACCAGGGTACTACCAATGCCCAACGTCGGCGTGGGCGACGATGAACTGGTTGGCGTAGCCGTTGGTGCCCGCGTATTGGTCGCCGTCGGCGTAGCGGTCGGTGTGCCGGTCGGTGGCATAGGTGTCTTGGTCGGCGTGCGCGTCGGTGATACAGGTGTCTTAGTTGGCGTGGGGGATGGTCGTTGTAGGGTGGCCGTGGGAGACGGAGTCGGTGTTGAGGGTGGCGTATCGACCATGAAGGGAGCAGGGGTAGGGTTTGCCGTAGCAGGTCGGGGAGTATGTGTGCGCGCTTCAGCCACTAAGGGCACCGAGGTTGTTGGAATGGGGCTAGGCTCCTCACCACCGCCCATCAGTTCACTCCCAAACACCCCAACTACTACCACCCCAATCAGCAGAATCAACGCCAGCAGCCCAAGCAGAGGCCAACTCCAGGCCCGGTCGGCTGGCTCCTTGCGCACCCTGGGTTCCGCCGCCTGGAAGATAATCCCGTTTGGCGCCCGCATGAAGAGGACAGGTGTGCCCCACTCCATCGTGTTGGGCACCGCCAGACTCACCGCCTTGCGGGCTTCAGTCACGGCATAGTCCACCGGATAGCCCTGCGCCAGGAGCGAGTAGACCTGCCGAGCGAAGGTGACGGCTGCATAGTCCGAGATGGGGAATTGCATGGCCACCACGGCGGAGATACCAGACATGACCGTGGCGGTGGCCACACCTGCGAAAGGATCCAATTCCTCTTCCGGGCTAAGTGTGGCTGTCTCGCACGCGTTCAAGAAGACCAGGCGCATAGTAGGCACGTCACGCAGGAGAATACCTAACTTGTCCCCGCTCACCAAGGCGCCGCATCCATCTTCGTCCTTCATAACCATCACGCCCTCGCCAGACCGCTCGTCAAAGTCGCCATGACCCATGAAGTGCAGCACGTGATAGGGCTTCCTCAGCCGATCCTGAAGGGCCGGGATCGTGGCTTCCTCCAAAAAATCGACTTGTACGGCCTCCTGTCTGGCCCAGCTTGCTTCGATCCGTGCTCGCTCTATATGCAGATCCAACTGAGGGTAATCATCTGGATCAGAGATGACGACCAGGATGCGCAGCGGCGGCTCCAGAGGCAGCGGGCTGTAGGGACGCTGGACGTCCAAGTAGCGCACGATCGGGGTGTAGAGGGACAGATTCAAAAACTCCCGGTTTTCCTTACGGTACAGGAACTCCCAGGGCAAGCTCGCCAATTGGGCCAGGCTGGGATCCTCCGGGTCAATGTGGAGCTTGATGCGCAAGCCGCATTGGCGCCCGTACATCAAGCCAAGACTTTGGTCGAAAAGGGAGCGAACGGGACCGGTGAAGAGGCTGTTGAAGAGCAGGTCGCCGACCACTTGGCCCGGTGTGCGTGTGGCAGCCGGGGAGACGTGACGTTGGGGCGCTCGACCGCTGCGCCTCACTTTGTCGCCCACCCCAACGCGGAGGTCTTTGAACTTGTCCGGGGCGAAAGGGAGTTGGAATGACGCGTGAGCTTCGCCCGCCGGGGGAGCGCAACACGCTGACTCGGTAGACCTCTCCTCGCTTGGCTTCGATCTTGAGTGAGAAATCTTCGTATTCCATCATCTTTCTCGTTCCCTGCAACTTCCGCCTGGGCTAGCCTGTCACAGCCAGCCTACAAAGTAAACCTCCAGACGAGCACGGGGAACACTTGGTCCAGATAGGAAATATCTGCGCCTTACCTAGACATCTTCATAAGACAGATCTCTGACAAACGAGACAAGAAATTAGGCCGTG
>CAZQDO010000546.1:0-3589 GCA_964592085.1 uncultured Anaerolineae bacterium
AAGACGTGGTTCCAAATCCCGGCCGCTGAGCTTTGGCGCAGGATGCGGCTCATGTCTTCACGGTGCGTCCCTTTGACCATACGCTGGATGATCGGCTCAGAAGCGGTCTCCAGGCCAAAGAGCAGCATGCGACAGCCGCCCCGCGCCATACTGTCCAGCAGCTCCCCCGTGAGGGCCTTCTCAAAGCGCACGCACCCGCACCAGTGGATCGGCGTGCCCAGCGCCTCAAGAAGCGGGGACATGTGCTTGAGATTGCGCGGCGTGATGGCCTCGTCCGCGAAAAAGATGTGCCGGACGCCGTATTTGTCGTGCAGCGCCATCATCTGCTCCACCACCCGCTCCGCGCGCAGTTGGCCGAAGGACCTGGGCGCCCCGTAGCCCACGTTGCAGAAGGCGCACTTGGCGTGATAGCAACCGCGTGAAGTGAGCAGCGGCAGCACCAACCTGGGGGCCAAGTAGCGATCCAATGGCAAGCCGTCAAAATCGGGCAAGGGAAGGTCGGCGATCCTTGCCGGTTCCTCGCACGGCGTGGCTCGAACCTGGTCATCATCCTTATAAATCAAACTAGGGACCTTCGACAGGTTGCCGTTGCCGTCGAGCGCCTCGACCAGGCGCAGGAGGGGTTTCTCCCCCTCGAACACCACAGCGCTATCGAACAGGTCAAACAGGGCCGGCACCCTGGGAAGCTCCTCCCGCAGCATGGCGACGTGTGGCCCGCCAACGGTGACGTGGCAGGGAAGGCCGGCCTCCTTGATCAGGTGCCCCAGCGTCATCCCGGCCAGCATCTGCCCCATGGTGGGGATGGAGATGCCGACGACGTCGGGCTCCTCGCGTTCGATGTCGGCGACGATGCCGCGACGGAAAATGTCAAGGTACATGTTATGCTGCGGATCGCGTACCGCCGCCAGCAGACGTCGGCTCCTGTCCACGGGAGCCGCAGGGGTGTAGGTTGAGAGTTCGAGCGCGGCGGGATAGAAGGCCAGCGATGCCACCTCCAAACTTTGCACCATCACCTGAAAGGCGTGCAGGCCAATGGGGCCATTGAGGAAGGCGTCGCTGCGGATCACGCCCACCGCTTCCTCGATCTGGGCGGCGAGCTGCAAGCCGTGCTCCAACGCCCACTCGACCCTGCCACGTCTGGGCCCAGGCCACCGACTGCCATGCACCCGATAGTCCCGACGCAGACGGGCGGCGGCCTGGGTCAGGTAGGTGCGCGTCAGAACCTCGTCGAAGGTCTCGAGGTTCAGATCGCGCTGCACGACCTCGACGCCGTGCGCCCGCAGGTAGGACGTGAGCGCCGGCAGTGCCAGATGCGGCATCGTCGGCGTCCAGTGCGGAGGGAAGATCAGCATAACTTTCACGGTCTCACCTGATCGAACAAGCCTACCTATCAATATCACCACAGCGAATCGGAGCGGCGGGGGAGGCAGCGGGCACGATGCTCGACTGCCGCCTCAGCCGCTCCGTTTTCTTCACTCCTCACGCCGATTGGACAACCCCACAGCCCTCAGATGCGGGGGAAGCAGCGAACTTTGTGTCCTGGTTCGACCTCAACCAGGGGAGGATTCCGTTGATCGCACACTCCGGCGATGGCCTCGCTACACCGGGGGTGGAACGAGCAGCCCTGCGGAATGGCGTAGGGATCTGGCACCACCCCACGGATGGACTCCAGGCGCCGCCTTTCCCGAGTTCTCTGGCCCAAACGGGGGATAGACTTCAATAGGGCCCGCGTGTAAGGGTGCATGGGTTTATGGAAAACGGTGTCTACATCTGCCTCCTCGACCACTTTGCCCATGTACATCACGGCCACGTCCTCCGTCATCTGGGCAATGACGCCCAGGTTGTGGGTGATGTACATGATGGCCATGCCCAGCTCCTCCTGCAGGCTGCGCATGAGTTTCAGAATCTGGGCCTCGGTGGTGACGTCCACCGCAGTGGTAGGCTCGTCGGCAATGAGCAGGCTGGGGTGACACGATAATGCCATGGCAATCATGCCCCGCTGGCGCATGCCGCCACTGAGCTCGTGAGCATAGCGATCTATCATGTGGCTGGGCTGGGGCATGCCCACCAGGTCCAGCATCTCTATCGCCTTCTCCCTCGCCTCGGCCTGGGTTACATTTTGATGTAAAATGATGGCCTCCGTGATCTGATTGCCGAGGGTGTGCACGGGGCTCAGAGACATCATCGGCTCCTGGGGCACCAGGGCGATCTCACACCCGCGAATGCTGCGAATCTTGGCACCCATGGGGTCAAGGTCAGTCAGTTTCACCTCTTCCACCTGCGCGCAACAACCACTCTCGTCCATTTTATGCGCCCGGTAAAGCGTGATCTCCCCTTCCACGATACGCCCCGGCTTGGGCACGATGCGCAAGATGGAGCGAGCGGTAACCGACTTACCACACCCGCTCTCGCCCACGACGCCCAGCGTCTGCCCGCGCCTTATCTCAAGGTCAACCCCATCCACGGCGCGGACAGTCCCCTCGTCCAGGAAGAAGTAGGTTTTCAGGTCTTTGATCTCAAGGAGCACGTCATGGTCAGTGCCGTTATTCTCTTCTTCTACCACAAGGAGTACGTTTTTGTTGTCGCCGTTATTCTTCTCTTTCATACAGAGCACTCCTGGTGCTTATCGGGCATAGGGATCGGCGGCGTCGCGCAGCCCATCTCCCACGAAGTTAAAGGCCAGAACTGCGATGACGACGGCAAAGGCTGGCGCGAACACCCACGGCGCCAGGGCCAGCGAACGCACGTTCTGAGCCTCCTGCAACAACACACCCCAACTGATGGCCGGTGCCCGCAGCCCCAGGCCGATGAAGCTGAGGCCGGTTTCGGCCAGGATCATATTCGGGATAGCCAGGGTCAGTGAGGCGATAATGTAACTGAGGAAGGAGGGCACCATGTGCCGCAGGATGATGCGTCTCTCGCTGGAGCCGGCCAGGCGGGCGGCCATCACGAAGTCCTCCTCACGCAAAGCCAGGAAGCGGCCACGGACCACCCGTGCCATCCACGTCCAGCCGATGAGGGAGAGGATCACCGTGATGCCGAAATACAGCCGCACGACGGGCCAGTCGGCCGGCAGGGCGGCGCTGAGCGCCATCCACAGCGGGATATGGGGTATAGAGCGGATGAACTCGATAGTGCGCTGGATGACCATGTCGGCTCTGCCGCCATAGTAGCCGGAGATGCCGCCGAGGAAGATACCCAGGGTCAGGCTCAGAAAGACGCCCACCAGGCCAATGGAGAGCGAGATGCGCGCCCCGTAACACAGGCGGGAGAACATGTCCCGTCCCAGTCGGTCTGCCCCCGCCAGGAAGATGCCCTGTTCCTCGTGCGGGACAGGCAAGCCAAAGAGGTGCCGGTCCGTCTTGAAGAGTCCCCACATCTCGTACTCGGTGCCATGGACGAAGAACTGTATTGGGTAGCGGATTTCGGTGTCTTCGGTGTAGATGTTGCGCATCGTCTCTGGGTCACGGTCGCGGATTATTTTGTAGACAAATGGCCAGTGGAAATTGCCTTCGGCGTCGCGGATGTGGATCTTGCTGGGCGGCGCCAACTTGTATTTGATGAAGTACTGGCCAGGGTCATAGGGGGC
>CAZQDO010000547.1:0-3584 GCA_964592085.1 uncultured Anaerolineae bacterium
ACTGGCCCGTGGGTTGCGGCAGGGCATCAAGATCGAGATGATCCTGGCCTTTCTGAAGCGAGTCAGCGGCGGCAAGGTTCCCAGGAATGTGGTCGCGGCCTTGCGGAAGTGGGATAAGAGACGGGGACAGATACGGCTGCGGAAGGCGCTTCTGCTCCAGGTGGAGAGTGAGCTGACCCTGGAGGAGCTAAGCACTTCGCCCCGGACCGGCCGCTATCTGCGAGAGATCATCTCGCCCAAAGTGGCCATAGTAGCCCAGGAGGACTGGCCCAGACTGTTGGACGAATTGCGCAAATTAGGCTACCAGGTAAGTAACGAGGGATGAGGATGGAAGACGTGAAACCATGTCCTGAGCGTCGCTCCGCTTACTGCCGAGGGGGTGAAACGTCAAACGTAAGGCAGAGGTTTGCAGAGATTTTCGGCGGGGAACCGACGGCCGTCGTGCGAGCGCCAGGGCGGGTGAACCTCATCGGGGAGCACACCGACTACAACGACGGCTACGTGCTGCCAGTGGCCATTGACAGGAGCGTTCTGGTTGCCGCGACCCCCCGCGATGACCGGCGGGTGGTCATCCACGCCCTGGACTTCGGCGAGAGCGCCGAATTCTCCCTGGACGACATCGAACGCGATAGGGCGAAACCCTGGAGCAACTACCAGCGGGGGGTGGCGCATTTCCTGGAAGAACGGAGCATTGCATTGCCTGGTTTGAATACCGTAATCATCGGCGATGTTCCCATTGGCTCAGGTCTCAGCTCTTCGGCCGCCATTGAGGTGTCCATGGCCTACACCTGGCAGATGCTCGTTGGCTTCGAGATGAGTCGCGTGGAACTGGCCCTCCTCTGCCAGCGAGCAGAGAACGAGTTCGTGGGCATCAACTGCGGTATCATGGACCAGTTCGTCTCTGCTCTGGGCCGCCGCCATCACGCCCTACTCATTGATTGCCGCAGTCTCGATTACCAACCCGTTCCCCTGCCGCCCGAAGCAGCTATCGTCGTCGCCGACACACGGAAGCAGCGAGGGTTAGTGGATTCGGAGTACAACACCCGGCGGCGGGAGTGCGAAGAGGGAGTGCGCATCCTGCAGCGATACCTGCCGGATGTCCAGGCTCTGCGCGACGTCTCCGTGGCTCAGTTCGCAGAGTACCAGGGGCGACTGCCAGAAAACGTGCGCAAGCGTTGTCGCCACATCATCTACGAAAACGAGCGGGTGCTCAAGAGTGTGGCCGCCCTGCGAGCCGGCGATCTGAGCGCCTTTGGCCAGTTGATGAACGAATCCCACGCCAGCCTGCGCGACGACTACCAGGTCAGTTGTGCGGAACTGGACATCATGGCTGAGGCCGCGTGGAAGGTGAATGGGGTTTACGGCTCCCGCATGACGGGGGCTGGCTTCGGTGGGTGCACGGTGAGCCTGGTGGCCGAGGAGGCGATTGACGGGTTTCGGGATCAGGTAGCGGCAGCCTACCAGGAGGCCACAGGCGTCGCCCCTCAGATTTACGTCTGCCGAGCCGAGGATGGCGTTTCCGAGCAATGAAGACACGACGATTGTTCCTATTTGCCCTGGTCGCCGTTCTAGTGTTGATCGTGGTGGTAAAACAGGGCTGGGGTGATCGAGGCCGATCATCCATGCAGAGGGGCATCTCTTATGCTACCTGGTGGCCTGGCCAGTATTCTCATCCCGATGCCGATCTTTCACTGGCCAATCTCGCGTCTACCGGCGCCAACTGGGTTAGCCTGATCGTCACTGGCTATCAAGACACGATCACTTCTACCACTGTCTTCGCTGCCACGGCTACGCCTACCGATGCCGATTTGATTCACGTCATCACAGAGGCGCACGGGCGGGGGTTGAGGGTGATGCTCAAGCCTCACGTTGATCTTCTTCACGATGCGGATCACTGGCGGGGGCAGATCGGCGAGGAGTTCACCAGCGAAGCGGAGTGGGCTGTCTGGTTTGCCTCTTACCGAAGCTTCATTGGGCACTATGCGGGCCTGGCTCAGGCCTACGGCGCCGATCAATTCTGCGTAGGTACCGAGTTGAGCGCGACGGTCCATCGAGCGGACGAATGGCGGGCGGTGATAGAGGGGGTGCGGACCCGCTATAGCGGCCCCATTACCTACGCGGCTAACCATGGCGGCGAGGAGATTCGGATCAGGTGGTGGGACGCAGTGGACTACATTGGCGTTGATGCCTACTATCCATTGACGGACCAGAACGATCCGACGCTGGCTGAACTGAAGGCGGCCTGGGCACCTCACGTCGCTACGTTGGCCAGTCTCTCTTCCACCTGGGAGAAGCCCATTCTTTTCACGGAGATTGGCTATCGGAGTCAGGATGGAGCCAATCGTCATCCCTGGGCATGGGCGGTTGAAGGGGCCATTGACTTTGAGGAGCAGTCTGACGCTTATCAAGCCGTCTTCGAGAGTTTCTATGACAAACCCTGGTTCAATGGGATGTTCTGGTGGGCATGGGGCACAGATCCGTTTGAGGGCAGCTCTTGTGACGATGGCTACACCCCTCACGACAAGCCGGCTGAGGACGTTCTACGGGATTGGTACGGAGCCCCCCCACGTCCGACCCCAACGGCCACTCCACAGCCGGACTACAGCCGGACAATGCAGATATACGCTGATGAGCTAGGCTCCGACTGGGAGGATTGGTCATGGAACGCCACGCGCAACCTGGCAGCAACCGATCAGGTGTACAGCGGCACACAAGCCATTTCGGTCACGCTCGGAGCCTGGGGAGCCCTTTCCTTCTGGCATCCTGTTTTCAGTGCCAGCCCATATCACTGGCTGGAATTCTACGTGCGTGGAGCGTCCTCTGGGCAGCAGCACCTCTGGGCCTTCGCTCACGCTGAGGGCGACGTAGAGCTGCGCAAGCGGCCGGTGGACGACTGCCGCTACATCGAAGGGGGGACCATTGAGGCGGAAGCCTGGAAACTCGTCCGTATTCCCCAGAGCGATCTGAACGCAACAGGACGGTCCCTGGTCAGGGTATCCATACAGGATCGGAGCGGCCAGGCCTCAACCTCATTCTGGCTGGATGAGCTTCGATTGTTAGGGGGCACCTGGCGAGTGTACGTACCAGAGGTTTGGGTCAAAGGGGTAGAGATCATTTGGCGGGTGTACTTGCCAGCGGTGATGAAGGTCAATGGGGACTGAATGTTCGGAGTTGTTCACCCTCCCGCAGGTTTAGCAGGTCGTATCGGGCAAACCTGCGGGAGGGTGAATTGGGGGGTGACGGTTATTGGCTGTACCAGGCCTTGATGACATCCTCGGCAGGCTTGTTTTGGGGGGTGTAGTCGGCGTCTTCAGATCCGCCTGCGTCGGGCCAGGGTTCCCAGGACCACCAGTACGTTCCATAGAACCAGGGTTGACTCCAAAGAGCAGAGAAAGCCGCCTCATAGCAATCAGCCTGCTCTTGCAAATCCACTGTTCCGTCCTTTCCTGATTGCCAGGGATGGATGTTCGCCCCATCCACACTGCGGTAGCCGATCTCTGTGAAAACGATGGGCCTTTGCCACTGGGTGTGGAGACCTTCGAGGCTGGGGAGATAACGCTGCCAGGCCGCAATCAGTTCGTCAA
>CAZQDO010000548.1:0-3566 GCA_964592085.1 uncultured Anaerolineae bacterium
CCGCACCAAGACCACCCGTGGCGGCAACGATCTCAACAGCGGCACCGTCCAACTGGAGGACATCTACTCGCTCAAGGCAGCCTCCAATCGGTTCCGGGTCACTTTTGATCAATACGGCCATCACGTCATCACCATGACCGGCACCGTCAGTGATTTCTGGGGCAACAGCTACACCGGCGGCGGCACCTACGATCTGTGGATCGCCCACCCACTGAACATTGACCCCGGCGTCCTGCCCGGCACTCCCCTGGCCGTAGGCGACGCTTTCAATCCGGCCATCCAGTTCTACCCTCGCGTCCCCGCCGACGTAAATCTCACCGTCACCCTCTACCCCGACTCCGACCCGGCCCAGGCCATTACCTACACGCTGACCGGCCAAGCCAATGACTACGGTTACTTCAGCGCACGCAACACGCAACACGCAATATCCAATACCCAATATCCAATATCCCTTACCCAACCGGGTGAATATCGCGCCGACCTGACCGCCACCTACACCGACTCCAACGGCACCCTCTACATGGGCAGCATGGCCTGGGGCGGCGTGGTCATGACCCCTGAGAACGAAGCCGACCTGGTCGCCCATGGCCGGCGCGGCCTGGACAGCCTCACCTACATTCCCAACCACTGGTTCGTCAACAGCCGCGATTTGAACATCCCCAGCGGGGCTATCTCGCACAGTTTCAATCCCTACTTCAACGGGGACATCTACTGGAGCCGAATGAGCGATGGCCCTTACGGAGGCGACTCGCTCCTCCTGGGAGCCAGCGTGCAGGACACGGTGGGCGCCATCGAAGCCGCTATCCGTGCCCGGGCCGAGCGACAGGAAGTGCCCTTGAGCAACCCCGGCAGTCTCAGTGAGCGGTTCGACGCGGGGGAGATCCCCCTCTTCATCAGCACCCGTTCAGGACGGCCAGCTCAAATGGTGCCTGAAGACGCGGATCAGATCGCCTACAGCTACCGCTCGTCCCAGCGACCAGGCGTGCGCGTGCGCGAGGTGGTGGCTGAGGATGGTCAAACCGGCGGCTATTGGCGGCTCGATACCCTGTACGACGATCAACTGGGCGTTGGCGTGCTGGGCGACCAGCCCAACGACTTCAAGTTCCAGTACGTCGGCGCGGTCTATCGTGACCTGGACAGTGGGGTCAACGAGTACGTGGGCCAGGGAACGGGGTGGATCTTCATCCCCGACGACGACCCGACGGGCAGTCGGGCCATGCCCCCCTTCGCCGGCCCTGGCAACGGCGGCTGGACCACCGAGGGCGGGCCGATCCTCACCCTCAAGGGCGAGGACATCCACATCTTCATCCTGCCCACGGGTACCCGCCCCGGCGCGGTACTTCAGGTCGGTGACACGTTCCATTTCGCGGGCCACATCATGCCCACGCTCGACAGCCAGGTGGCGGTGACGGTTACTGCGCCCGGCGGGACTCAGCACTTCGCTGGCGGTCAGGCCAATCGCGCGGGTTACTTCTATGATCCAGATGACGACTTTGTGGTGGACGAGCCGGGACTGTGGTCGGTGGACGTGCGCGTCTGGCACGACGGCCAGTGCTCAGGCGGGGCGACGATCCCGCCCTACCCATCGGGCGACGTGCTGGGGAGTGAGGATGGCCGCTATTGGTTCTACGTCGTGCCTGGGGACGCCCCGCGCCTGGACGTGTCCTCCCCATCGCCGGGCTTCTTGTCTTTTGAAAACGAGGTGACCCCCATTACCATCTCCGGCGCGGTGCCTGCCGGCTTGAGCGGAGCTACAGTGGATTACACCGTCAGTATGCCAGGCTATATTCTGGATCACGGGCAGGTCACGTCCAGTGGTGGCACCTATCAGATCACCTTCGACCCGGCCGCGCTCCACCACGACTTCCCGAACCTGGACCTGGTGGGGCGAGACGATGGGAGTCCAGGTCTGGCGGACACCTTCGCCATCGGCCTCTTGCTGCAGGGCAAGAGCGGAGGCAACACGGTTTATCGCGCCAACACCATCACCTTGCAGGGGGAACAGGTGTTTGTGACCGCGGTCACGCCAAGCCCTGAGGAGCGTCAGGTGTTCCTGCCGTTGATCCTGAAGGGAGGTTGAACAGCATGAAAACTCGACAACTGCTGATATTGCTCGCCACTCTAGCACTGACCGTAATTTGGCTGGGACTACTGCTGGCTGGAGTGGCTGCTGTTTCCTCTGCCATTGTCAGTGGCGTGGTGGTGGATGACGATGGGCCGGTGGCCGGAGCTGTGGTGCGCCAGAAGACGACGGCCAACAGCACCATCAGCGCCGCCGACGGCTCCTTCACCCTGGGCGGGCTGACCGAGGGGATTACGGTCACCATCACCGCCTGGCAGGAGGGCTACCTCGTGGGTTGGGCCGAGGTCGTGCCGCCGCAGACTGACGTCACCCTCACCCTCAAACGCCATTACACCACCGACAATCCCGACTACCAGTGGTTCTCCTCCAACGATCTCGATGATCCCATAGGTTGTGTCCACTGCATGGTGGCCTGGCCCCAGTGGCGGGACAACGCCCACGGCAACTCCGGCACCAATCCCCGCTTCTTCTCCCTGTACAACGGCACCGACATCAGCGGCACGACCGTTGTCACCCCTGGCTACAAGCTCGACTTCCCTGGCACGGCCGGCAACTGCGCCACCTGCCATGCTCCGGTCGCTGCTGTGCGGGGACTGCGCACCTTCGCCGCCGCCGACATGAACGAGCTGGAGAGCGTGGAACAGGAGGGGGTCTTCTGTGAGTTCTGCCACAAGGCGGGCGCCGTCTACCTGAATCCTGTCACGGGCCTGCCCTATAACAATGCGTCGGGGGTGCTGTCCATGCGTCTCTACCGCCCCGAGACCGGTGGCGCCGAGCAGCTCTTCTTCGGCCCGTTTGATGACGTGACGCGGCGAGTCACGTACAGTCCCATCGAAAAGAAGAGCCAGTTCTGCGCCCCCTGCCACCAGTTCAGCTTCTGGGGCACGCCCATCTACGAATCCTTCAGGGAGTGGCTGGAAAGCCCATATCCGGCCATGGGCATTGAGTGCCAGACCTGTCACATGAAGCCCACCGGCGTGGACTACTTCGTCTTCCCCGAGCAGGGCGGACTGATCCGCGACCCGCAGCTCATCGCCTCGCACCTCCAGCCCGGCGCGGCCAACGTGGAGCTGTTGCAGAACACAGTGAGCATGACCATTTCAGCCCGGCAGGTGGAGGACGTCGTGCAGGTGACGGTGAGCATCACCAATACCCAGGCCGGACACCACGTACCGACCGACTTCCCGGCTCGCAATATGATCCTGGTGGTTGCCGCCAGCGATGGGCAGGGGCAAGCCCTGTCCCTACAGAGCGGATCAACGGTGCCCGATTGGGGCGGTGACATGGCTGGGCGGCCTGGCAAGGGCTACGCCAAGATACTCAGGGATGTGGCAAGTGGGGAGGCGCCAGTGGCCAGCTACTGGAAGCAGGCGCTCATCGTCAGCGATAACCGCTTGGCGGCCTTCGAGGTTGATACGACAACCTACGGCTTCCTCGTCCCCGAAGGGGAAGGCGACATTGAGGTGGAAGCCAGGCTCATCTT
>CAZQDO010000549.1:0-3561 GCA_964592085.1 uncultured Anaerolineae bacterium
CCGCCCATTGGGACTACAACCCCCACGTGGTCGACGTGCAATGGCCGGTCTGGCTGCGCCAGGGTTACGATGGCATCGACGCGCTCAACACCGCCTGGGGGAGTGACTACCATTCATTTAGCGACGCGGAGTTCCCGCGCCAATTTGAAGCCTCGGCGGGGTTTACGCAGCGGCTGGATGACGCCACCCGCTTCGTGGACTACGCCATCGACCACGCCAGGGAGACCTACACGCACCTGCTGCGTGAGGCGGGCTGGGGTGCCCCGATCCTGACCGATAGGGGCACGCCCCCGGTCAGCCACGTCGCCCAGGTAGATCCCGACCCGCCCCAGGTCGGCGCCGGCGTCCGCTGGGCGATGGGTGCCCCGCTGCGGGCCGACGGCTGGCCGCGACGCCGGTTCTGGGCGGTGAAGGCGGCTACCCTGGAGATGGAGGCAGGGGTAAAGCCGGTGGAGGGAGGAAGCCTGGTCACAGCCGCGGAGAGCGGCCGCTTCCGGCTGCTGCGCCCGGCGGGCGATTACGGCATCTACCGGCTGCTGCTCTGCGGGGAGATGGTGGAGGCTGACGGCCGCAAGCGAGGTGATACGCTTTACCTGGATTACCTGGCAGCCGACGAGCTTGGGGAGACGGATATGGTCGTCATCCTCGACGACCCGTCCGCGCCGCTGACCGGCTTCCTGAGAGAGTACCTGGTCTCGCTGTCGATGGGCAGAGTGAGCGTGCTACGCCGGGCAGGAGCCATGTGCCAGGCGCTGGCCGAAACCCTGTCAGGCCCGCCGCCCCCGCCCGGCAGAGAAGAAGCGCCAACCCCACAGATCGCCAGCGAAGACCTGGTGGCCGCAGAACAGGGCCTGGCGGAAGCGCACCGGGCGGCGCGCCGGGCGGCGGCTTCAGTGGGCCGGCTAGAGCGCCTGGCCAGCGAGGTGCGGGGTGATCCGGCCCCACCTGTCCCGGCGCTACCTGGCGCGTCGGCATTCTCAGCCGGGGAACTGGAGCGACTGAGCCCGGTCCGCGACGCGTGTGCCGGGGTCGCGCCCCTGTTGACGAAAGCCGCTGAGGCCATCCAGGCCGCCTGCCAACCCGGCGAATCTGAGACACAAGATCTGACCCTCCAGGCATACCAGGCCGTTTGGGAGGAGGCGCGGGCCACGACCAGAGAGGCGGAAGCCACCTTGACCGACGCCCTGGCCCGGCTGCGCGCCGACCTGGCATCCGGCGCCCTGCCCCCCGTGGCCTGGACGCTCCAGGACTGGCTGACGCGCACCTTGCAAGGGCTGGGCACAGTTGCATAATCCGCGGCGAGGGCAAATTCATCTCGTGGCCTGGTTTTGTGGGCATTGATTCTTTGAGTGAATTTGGATATAATGATGTCAGGCTTGGGGTTCGAGCCATTTTATTCTGTTCGATTTAAGGGTTATGTGGCGGCTCCCTATCTTCTCATCCGCAGTCCGTTTGCATATGTTACCTGTCTTCAACACAGGTCTACGCCTCCGCCGCGCCACATTGATCCTTAAACCGTTGGGCGCTCTCATTCTTCCTCTGAACGTACCATAGAGATGGCCATGACTCGTAACGGGACAGTAACAGTGCTCGGGGCCGGCGCCAGTGTCGACGCTGGATATCCGACTGCTGCTGGCCTACTCAATCCATTCAAGGCGGCGGTTGATGAAGCTAGCCAATGTGAGCTTGAGCGTCGCGAGCAGATTATGCAGGAACGCTCTGAACTGGAGTGGCGGGCCGCCAATCCGCCTCCGGGACAGATTGTTCTCCTCCCTGAGTTTCATCCCCAACTAACAACTGGCGAGTGGTTCCAAACTATGTGGCAAAAGTTCGAAGCCGTTACTGCAAAGCTTAGACCACTCGCTGTACCAAAGCTAAGAGCTGATGGTCGGCCGAACCTTTCAAGTGCAGTCGTCTACGGCCCTGCGGGCCTGCCGCTATTCACGGACTACTCTGCGCCTTTGGAAGGCGAGCCACACTCCCCGCCGGCACCTACGCCTTACTTGGAGAGCTTCTTCGCCTTTTATGATGATTATATGCGTCCTATGATAGCCGCCGTGGAAGGAGACCCTGGCGCCTTAACAACGACCCAGCATAGATTCCGTCGCCTGCGAGAGCTCGCTGTTCAGACAGCATTTCGCGCCTTCAGTGCGTACGGGCGATCTCCTGCTACCTACCTGGGCAGTCTCTTCGAATTGCGAGGCCCAGAAAAATACGACTGTGCAATTGCTACACTCAACTTTGATGTTACGATCGAACAGATAGCTTCTGCATCTAGCATTGCTCTGTGGGATGGATTTGCATTGAAAACAACCGCAACCAGCATCCCCCCTCCAGAATGGAGTGAGCCGGGATTGGAGAACCTCAATGCACTCTGGAAGGCAGTAGCAGAGAATGGGTATGAGTTCGTGGGTTTTAAGCACGCACCTGCAGACGCCAACCTTCTACTCAAGCTCCATGGGTCTTTAGGATGGTACGCACTGGAGGAAGGAGGCGGAGATATTGGATTTCGGGACGAGTTGCGTCATAACACCGTTTATAAACATTTCCGCCTCCCCTACGAACTCCTGTGGCGACCTGAGATGCGAGATTTAGTTGATCAGATCGCCTTCGGTGGATCGGATGACCCAGTGACGCGTACACAGGCGGGATCGCTGAGCCGGAAAGCGGGGGCTGTGTGGATACGACCTTATCTGGTCTTTGCTCGCGCTATGAAGGCGCACCCTGACCGCTTATCTCTTGACCTGATGGCCATGTTTGCCCGCCTCTTGGATAGAGCTGCAATGGTGCTTGTCATCGGCTACTCCTGGGGCGACCCGCATGTGAATGATCTCATCTTCGACGCTGTCGCCCAGGGCGCAAGTTTAGTAAACGTCTCTTGGTCGGCACTGCCCCCGACTGTACTCGCATTGTGGATGCAGCGGTTTCCTACGACCTTCCACGTGCTCCGGAAGCGACTCTTTATGTTCGGGGGCGGTGCGAAGCGTGTCTTAAAGGAAGGCAGTGTCGAACTTCCGTCTGGTGAGTCATTGGATCTTGACCTGATAGGATCAGTGGCGCAGGGTTTGCCCATAGAACTATCTCTCGAACGGACCCTCTCGTAATGACATGCAGGAGCGCGCCTAACATGTCGCGAGACTGTGTGAGAAGTGGGTGGTAGGTTACGCGTTAGGCGCGCATAGCCTTGGGGGATGGAAAGAGAGGAAATGACCCAAGTGGAGGAAGCTACTCGGCAGAAGAAGGTCTGCATCAGCTGTTCGAACAGAGTTCGTTTGTTATCGTAGATTCTGATGTCCTCCATCCAGCGCCGGTGAACTACTATCTGCTGGCAAGCAAGGGAGTGACACAGAATAGGGGCGCGCCTAATCAATAACTAGCGCAGCGGCTTGACATCCGCTGCTAGCCTCCGGCTAACAAGCAGATGAGCCGTCGGCCTGGCGCCTCATCCGCCGCGCCGTTGGGCCGCCGTCAGTCTATTCTAGCGCTGCCATCGACTGAGGTCTAGATAATGAAACCTGAACTTCCGAAACGCAAAAGTCGCCGCGAGTTGATCCTTCCGCG
>CAZQDO010000550.1:0-3541 GCA_964592085.1 uncultured Anaerolineae bacterium
CTCTTTCTCCTTGCCGTCCCAGTGGGGCTTGATCCCCTCGATCCCGGTCGGGGGCACGGCGTTGACGTCGCCTAGCACCTGCAAGTCGGGATGATCGGCCCAGATTGCTTCCGAGACCAATTGCACGCCGGCCGCGCCGGCAGTCAAGACCACCGCTGCGCCCTCCAGGGCTTGCCTGGTCGTCGCCTCATCGTCCACCGCCAGCGGCGTCACTTCTACGCCAAAGCGCTCCTTGATCTGCTTGGCGGCTTGCTCCGCGCGCTCCAGACTGCGGGAGGTGAGAAGCGTCTGGCAGCCCTCCTTGGACAGGAAGGTAGCAGCGCGCAGGCCAACCGGGCCGGTGCCGGCCAGGACGACGGCTTTCTTCCCCTTCACCTCGGCCGCGCCAACGATCTTGGCCACCGCCGAGGCAGCGGTGGTATTGCACCCGTTGGAGTCCATCATCACCGAGACCCGCACCGGCCCGAAGAAGGCATCCACCGCGGCTTTGAGCATGGCCTCGCCGACGGGCACGTCGGATCCACCGATGAAAACAGCGGAGTTCTTCAATGCCTCTCCGCCACGGGTGAACATCGCTCCATACACCAGGTCGCGCACGTCTTCCACAGTGACGCTGCCGATGGCCAGCACGTGGTCAGCGCCGGCATCGTAGGCGGTGATGGTATCGAACACACTGGGATGCTTGTCACTATCTAGCTGAAGCAACAGTTTTTTCATTTCCCCCTCCTCACCTATCCCCCTCCGGTTTCAGTAACTTCGCCACCTCTATCAGCCGCTCCACTGTCCTCTGGACGCTGCGCATTCCCACCGCGTCGGCTGCTGCGCCTTCTGCCCTCTGGTCGCGGGACCAGAGGGTTCCGCCGAGATTGGATCCAAAAGGGCCACCGCTCACAGGGATCATCTTGTTGGCCAGGTAGAAGGCGTGGATGACCATGATCGCTGGCTCCTGTCCGCCGACACGGTCGCCGCCCACTGCGATGGCCGCCCCCACTTTGTTCCTGAACACATCGGGGTTTCTGGCCACCATTGCCCGGCACCTATCCAGAACCGCCTTGAGCTGGCCAGAGATGGAACCCTGATACACCGGCGTGGCCAGCAGCCAGGCGTCAGCGGCCTCCATGCTGGGGTAGAGTTCAGAGACGTCGTCTTTCTGGATGCATCCCTCTTTGGTGCGCACACAGTAGTCGCAGTGCAGGCAGAAGTTGATCTTCTTTCCCTTCAGGGAGACGAATTCCGTTTCGACACCCCCCAAGGATTCGGCGAACTCCAACGCCCTCTTCACCACAAATGCCGTTGCGCCTTTTCGGGGGCTTCCCGATATCCCCAGCAGTCTTATCGAATCCATCCGATTAACCTGCTTGTCGAGGTATTAAAAATCTATCCGAAAACGGCTTCGACACCCACCCCCGGGTGCCGGAATTGGCCCGGGGACGGGCCTCAGAGCGGGTTTTCGGATAGGTGTAAGAACCACAGAGGCGAATGTTATGCTCCGAGGGGTAAGGTATTCAGATGACCGTATTCTTTTATAGCCGCCCTCACCTGCTCTCAGGTCTCCTGGACAGCCATGTCAGGTAGGCCGACAATGACTATGCTGGGCAGACCCCGCGAGGTATCCGTTTCTACTTCAACGACGGTACTGCCCAGCCGAACTACGGCGCAACTGGTGACCCTGACAACCTCCTTTATTCTTTGACGATGACGGGCAGGTAGACCTGCATCAGTGTTGGCGTGGCCGTCGGTGTCGAGGTAGGTGTTGGCGTAGGTGTGTCGGTGGGCGGAGGTGTCCCCGTGCCGGTCGGACTCGGTGTGGCCGTTGGCGTTGGGGTGTTGGTGATTGTCGGCGTGGCCGTCGGTGTGGCTGTCGGCTCGTGGCTGTCACTGCGAGGATAGCCATCCGTCAGCGGGATGCCCTCGTAGCCCTTGGTCAAGTCGCCGCTGCCGCTGGCTCTCTCCACCACCACCGCAGCCGGCATAAGCTCCCCCTCTCCTTCCACGCCTGCCACCCACACCACGCCCGATCCGATGAAGGCATCGGGCACGCTGCCCAGGTCGTCTAGTCTCACATAGCTCACGTGGCCTGGCTCGATGGTCAAGGGCATGGTAGTTAACAGGCCAGCGCCATCGTAGATGTCCAACGTCAGTTGCAGCGTGTTCTGGGTTGAGTTGTTGCGAATGGAGATTTCTGAGCTCCAGCCCTGATCGCCCTTCACCAGTCGAGGCAGGGCGATGGCCTCGATTCCCTCCGTTTGAGCCTGTGTGATGGCATTGTAGCTCATTCCCTGTCCCGTGCTAGAGCTGAACAGCTTCACCATGGCGTAAACCGGTGAGCCAGGGATCTCGTCCCCCAGCGGTTCCAAGATGTGGCTTTGCGATTCGATCACGGCCGCGCCTACAACCTGGCCAGGCAGTGCCCCGAAGGAAGGGACGTAGAAGCCCTGGGAGCCATTGGAGCATATCCAATCGCTCAGCGATTGAACGGAGTCGCCGTTGTCATCCAGGAAGTTCACCGTTACGAAGGTGGGCTGCCCTGCCTGAGACAGGTTCTGCACCTGGACAACGGCACTCCATCCTTGACCCTGGTAGGTCAAAGGCGCATAGCTGAATAGAGAGCCATTGACCTCTGCCAACAATGGCACCTGGTGAGTGAATAGCATGTCCTGGCCCCACTCATCTACGACGATGCCCAGGGGCACATTGCCGCTGACCGAGGCCGACCCTCGCCAACCATCACCCAGGGCACTGGGCACGTCCGCACTATAGGTCTCGCCTGGCGCCACGTGCTCGATGTGTTGAGCATGCTCAATCTGGCAACTGTCCTGCCCCTGATAATACACCCACACCGACGAGCAGACCCGTCCGGAGTTCTGGATATTCAGGCCCGTGTCAAAGCCGTCGTAAGCCCTTTTGTTGAGAGGGGCAAAGTAGGAGAATGAGGTGATAGGCTCATCCAGCTCCTCTGAGACGCCGTTGTAGGCGCTGGCGACGGTGGTGCCATTATCGTCCGGTCCCACTCGATGGATCGTCACTACCAGAATTCCGCCCCGGGCTTCAGCCTCCCAACTGTTTATCCAGGTGTACCAGGCCGATGAATCGCCCACAGCGTTTTGGGCCTCCTGGCATTTTGTGTCCGCTTGATCCAGCGAGACGGGATAGGCAATAGCGGCCTCCGCCCCGGCCAGGTCATCCCCCTTCACTGTCCACGCGCTGCCGGCAGGGATGGGTTCGGAACAGAGGATGGCCATAGGGCCGGGGTCGTTCGCGGGGCACACGCCAGAGTAATCACCCCACAGGAACAGGATGGCGACGGTCGGCACATAGCCCACGTTCTGCACTTGAATCAACGTTTCCCACCCTTCTTTGGTCTGGACGATGGGAAACTGCATGGGCACGCCCACTTTGGGGATGGGCGTGGATGTGGGGGTAGGGGTTGGGGTTGGCGTGTCTGTGGGTGTCGGTGTGAAGGTTGGAGTTGGGGTATCTGTAGGCGTGGGCGTCAACGTCGGCGTGTCGGTGGGGGTGGACGTGTTGGTCGGTGTCAAGG
>CAZQDO010000551.1:0-3519 GCA_964592085.1 uncultured Anaerolineae bacterium
AAAATTGGATCTACTGAGTATCTCTTGATGTTCCCACAAAACAAAGGCTCGGCCACTGTCCTCGGTTTCCAGGGATAGGGGCCGAGCCTTCTGCTGCCTTATGGCGGACGTTTGCTGGAATTTCATACTGCCCCCTTGACGGGGCAGTTCACTGACTACATAAAAACACTCCTGACTCAGCAGCGTAAAGTGCGCTGCCAAACAGGCTAATGCAGCCCCTTCGTTTCCAGAAATGCTTCATTAATCCGTATTCAGGCGAGCCAAGCCTTAGACCTCCATACACCCTCTTGAAGGAATAGGTTTCTATCACGCTGATTTTAATTCTGAAAGAATTATACAAGATAGGGTAAAGATTGTCAAGCTTTGAGCCGACCCATTCCGACGCCCCCTATCCTCCAGGTGGCAAAGTTTGCACAAGAAGCCCAGACGTGGTAAAATGAGTCAGAAAAAACGGGTGCTCCTCCCCAATCGCATTGGCCTCATGATAGTGCTCAGTCTAGCTCAAGGTGGGACTGTCAATCACCCGTTCACTCATTACATTGCGAAAGGAGATTTCCCATGACTAAGTCAAATATCAAGCGGGTTACGACCATACTCACCAGGTTGATCTACTTCATTGTGGCGTCTGCTCTGGTGGTGGCCCTCCTGACCACCCTGGAGCGTGGCATCCTGAGTGGCCCTGCGGAGTCTGTCCTGAGCACCTCGACTGAGCCCAGGGTGAACTCAGTCGAAGGCTCAAAGAGTGGGACCCGCTCCGGCCTTCTCGGCGGACTGATTTCCTCGTCTCAGACCGCTAACCTCTCCCTGCCCCAACCAGGCACCTGGGAAACCTACGACACTTCCAACTCCGGACTGGTGTCCAATTACGTCCTGTCCATGGCCATGGACAACGAGGGAAACATGTGGTTCGGCACTACTCAAGGGGTGAGCAAGTTCGATGGAACCACCTGGACGACCTATGACACTTCAAACTCTGGATTGGCATTTAACTCCATATCTTCCATCGCCGTGGACCTGGCGGGGAGCGTCTGGTTCGGCACCAGAGTGGACGATGGGTTGGGGTACGGGGTCAGTAAGTTCGACGGAATGGGTTGGACAACCTACAATAAGGCAAACGGCGCATTGAAGTCCGACTCCGTCAATGCCACCGCCGTGGACACCTCTGGCCACGTGTGGGTCGGCACATCTGCCGGCGGGGCGAGTAGGTATAATGGAGTGGGTTGGATGACCTACCGAGGAGGCTCAGGGTTAGCTAGTAGAGTTGCGCCGTAATTAGAATTTCTCCAACATGTGGTAGGTTGAGATCGTCTCAAGATACCACATATTGCAGTCAGAGCTTATTGCGGCGAAAGTCTAGTGATCACGTCCGAGCCATCGCCGTCGAAGGCACGAATGTGAAATGGTTCGGAGGATGCACCGACGGATACATTGAATGGTGCAACTTTTTCAACTGCATCAATGCCGCGGCAAGCCGATTCGACAATAGCGCCTGGACAACCTATGTGGCTGGGACTGCTGCCATTGTAGGCAGCGAAGTCAATTCCGTCGCCATAGACTGGAGGGGACACAAGTGGTTTGGCACGAAGCGGTCCGGAGTGAATGAGTTCGACGGAGTTGACTGGACGCATTACGATACCTCAAACTCAGGGCTGGCGGATGATTACGTCACCGCTATCGGCACGGACAATGAATGGAACATCTGGTTCGGCACCCATGGTGGTGGGGTAAGCAAGTACGGCTTGCCCACTCCTACCCCTACGCCCACTGCAACGTCAACGCCGGTGGACACACCGACGCCAACCGATACGCCCACGCCGACGGACACTCAAACACCTACACCCACGCCCACTCCTACCCTAACGCCCACGCCAACCGATACATCCACGCCGACCGACACGCCTACACCCACGTCAACGCCGACCATCACCCGCACGCCCACACCTACACCCACGCCAACGCCCTACAGGCTCTACCTGCCCCTCCTCATGAAAGCCTATAGGGGCGGCTGAGGACGTTACTCGCAAATGGGAAAATAGCCCACTCTCTTGAGCCATGCCAGATTCTCCTGATCGCGGTCCGATTCCTCACTCCTTGATCTGCACCGAAGAAAAGGAGATCTGGGGTGCTGTTGCCAAAGAAGCTAAAATATGATATAATACCCAGAAATAAAAGAGAAAAGGGATTACCAGAGTCGTCGCTTCAGTAATCCCGGCACCTGACTCCTGATAGCCCAGGAGCGAGGCCTGGGGGATTATGGCACAGAGCCGCTTCCTGAGCAAATTGGGAGCGGCTCTGTGCTTCTAAAGACGCTGGAGATGTGTCCACAACGCTTCCCACTCACTTCCTTCATCCATTGCAAAGAAAAGGGAGGTGGAACTTGGCCCCCTGATTTCGTCGGGGGGAAGGAGGTTCAGGAAATGGCGAGGAACAGAGTTCTAGCGGTAGTAGTGGCAACAGCGATTGCCCTGGGTCTTCTCTGGGCCTGGACAGCACTGGTGACGGCGTCAATCGGGGAGTTGGAATTTGAGGGCTTCCCCAGCGCAGTCGGCTACACGAGCGAGGAAGTTCAGCTCCAGGGCCGGCTGAAATTCAACGAGAAGGAACACACCCACGCCCAGAACATCCGCCTGTGGGTGACTGGGCACGAGGGGCGAATCGAGCCGAAGTTCATAGCGGGGCCGCTGCACGATGGGGAGACGGTCCCCATCACCGTCTATCTTGAGGGGTCGCCGGGGAGCGCTACCTTGCACGCCGATGATCCTCGGTGTCCAGTGGGGAGCTGGGACATCGAGCTGGCCCCCGAGGCGGAGGTCGCTGCCGTGGCCTGCTGCTGCCAAACGAGCATCAACGTCATCTCCGGCGACGGTGGGACGGTGATCTACAAGTTCACCGCCACCAGCGAGGACGGCCAACAGATCATCCAGTTCGAAGGCACCACCGAGGTGGAACGCGGTAGTCACACCGTCGAACTGGATTGGGGCGAGGAACTGAGCCACCCCGGCCCCTATACCTTCGCCTGGGATGTAGCGTTCTATGGCAACTACGGCTCCTATGCTGAGCACAAAGGCGACTCGGACCATATCTGTAGGCCAGAGATTATCGCCTCCCCCAACTGCGACGGAGCCGTCATCAACACCACCTCCAGCGACGGCGGCCAGGTCACGTACCAATTCACCGTCACCAGCGAGGATGGCCAACAGGCCATCGAACTCCAAGACATCGCTACCATAGACCCCGGCAACCAGACCATTGAGCTGAGCTGGGGCGAGGAGTTGAACCGCTACGGGGTTTACGTCGTCACCTGGGATGCGGCGTTCAAGGGCGATTGTTGCTCCTCGGCCAAAGCCAGTGGAACCCTGCCCCTGACGTGCAACATACCCCAGGCAAACCTCACTGCCCAGGCCTCCTGTTGCCAGACCAGCATCAATATTACCTCCACTGTCAGTGGGCAGATTACGTACCTCTTCACCGCCACCAGTGAGATCGGCCAACAGGTAGTCACGCTCGAAGGCATTGAGC
>CAZQDO010000552.1:0-3504 GCA_964592085.1 uncultured Anaerolineae bacterium
GAGGAGCCTCGTGGCCCACCAGCTCGCCGAAGCCGTACCACCAGGTGTTGCTGCGGTCGTCGGGGAAAACCTGGATGGTGGGCCAGTCGTAGTCTGTGTCCGCGCTGGCGCTCCAGGGCAGGCGGTAGCTGCCGGTGTAGGCGTGCAGTTGCTGGAGCAGAGGCCAGGGATCGCCACCGGCGTCGTAGCCGGGCGGCACGCCGACGTAGAAGTTGTAGGCATAGCCCTCGTAGGCCGGGTTCCACTGGTGGTAGTCCATGAACTGGGTATAGACCCAGCCGGTGCCGGTGCCGTTGGTCCAGACGCGGACTGGCTGCGGCGTGGTCTCGCTTTCGGCAACGCCAGTCGTTAGCGCGTTCTCAGCGGAGAAGTCCTGGCGGTTCTCGTTGTCCTCAATGAGGGAGGTGACGGCGTAGTAGAAGGTCCCGTCGTCGTGGACAGTGTACACAAATAAGCCCCGCCCCTCAGTCAAAGGAGCCCCGTCGTCCTCGATGATGAAGCGCGTCTGGCCGATGGGCGAGCAGTTGCTGCCTGCTGAGCAGCCCACGTCCTCGTGCTCGTAATAGCCGGAGCCGGCAGGGATTTCGACCAGCAGCGTGGCATCGTCCAGGTTGGAGGCGGTGATGGGCGCATCGTGCCGGTAGACGCGGTAGGCCTCGGTGGGGTCGCCAGAGCCGATCTCGCCCCAGGTGATGAAGGTCTGGCCGGAGTTGTGGAAGACCTCCAGGCCGCTGGCCTGGGCTGGCCGGTTCGGGTTGGGCCCCTCGTAGGTGATCTGGAGATAGGGCCGCAGCTCGGCGCTGGCCGACTCGCTGGAGTCGGCGGTGTACAGCGCGTCCTCAATGTGGGGCAGCAGCAAGCCGCTGTTGGTCGCGGGATTGGCCACCCAGTCCTGCACCGCCGCCGTCACGTCCCACTCCGCCCAGAAATAGCTCCACTGGCCGTGGGTGCCGAAGTAGACCCGGTCCAGCTCCGTCCCGATGACGGTGGTCAGGTCTCCCGCCCCAGTGTTGGACCAGGGAACGCCGGACTGACGGCGATTGAAGGTGGCGTCAGCCTCGTCCCAGAGGCCCAGCCCGTCGGGATCGAGGATCTGGTGCGCGGTCTCGTACACGTCACAGGTACAGTGGGCGTACAGGTAGAGGTGCAGGCTGGCGCTGCGGACAGTCGTGGTCACGGGCAGATTGGAGACGTCGAAGTAGAGGAGCGCCCAGGCGTCGAAGCCACCCCCGTTGCGTATTTTGAGCGTGTCGCTGTTGTCAGCATCCCAGTCGGGGTGCAGGCCGTTCAGGGAGGTGTCAATGGCGTTGGCTGGATATTCGGCTGTGCTGTTGCCCCCCCAGCGCTCGGTGACCAGGCTGGGGGTCTCCGCCGCGCTTGATGACAGAGTCATGTTCTCAGCCTGAATGGTGATGATGAGCAGCGATGCCAGCAGTAGAACAGTGAACAAACTAGCAAGAATCTTTTTCATAACCTTAACCTCCTTTTGGAAAGGCAAACGTGGTCAAGAAGCCAGTTGCCAGCAAATCCTCTTTGTGGTATACTTGATGCCGGGAAGGACAAGCCTATGAACACATATCAGTTTACGGTAATCTTCGAACGTCAGCCTGAGGGTGAATACCTCGTCTCTGTGCCGGCCCTGCCCGGTTGCTACACCGAGGGACGCACCCTGGAAGAAGCCCACGAAATGGCCGCCGATGCCATCCGTGCCTACTGCGTCAGCTTGCGCAAACACGGCGAACCGATCCCTGTTGAGTTTGCTGAGGAGCAGTTCATCGGACGACTGAGCGTGGCTCTGGAGCTTGCCTGATGCCTCGCCTGCCCACTATGAAGTCACGTCAGGTCATCCGGGCCCTGGAGCGCGCTGGCTTCGAAATTGACCACCAGACGGGCAGCCACATCGTTCTGCGTCGCCCCAGCGACAATTGCCGTGTGGTTGTGCCCTGGCACGATCGTGATCTGGGACGTGGGCTGGTATTGCGGATCATCAAGAGCGCCGGCCTTACCCGCGATCAGTTCGTTCAATTGCTCAAGTAGCCCACCCAGGCAAGTATCTCCGGCTTGCATTGCATCCCTGACCGGGTGGGCTTCGATGTGCTGTAGGGGGGCGAACCATGGAACGGCAACAACTGGTCCGTGAGATCCATTGGATTGAGTGGCAACTACGTACCTTCGAGGACAAATACGGTATCCTGTCACAAGACTTCTACCAGGCGATGGAATCTGGCGAATTGTCTGAGTTTGACGACGGCGCAGAACCATACTTCCACGATTCCCTCGAATGGCACGGTCTGTACAAGGTGTGGCTGAAACGGGAGCAGGCCTACCGCGAACTGCTACGCCAGCAGCCACTGCCGGACCAGTTGCGCCACACACTCGTCGCCAGTTGAACTGTACTGGTATGATTCGTGGCCTCACCCTCACGATCCGATGTTGGCTTCTACTCACCCCCACCACAAGCATATACCACCGAACATCAAGCGCCAGCGCATTCCGGCCCCTGGCCTGAGCTTCACGCACCCCAACTTGCCCTTCCTAATCGGCGAAATCGAGCGGCAGGTACTGCGCCAGCCGTAAGCGTGGAGTTGCACGTCGTCTCATCCGTTTATCCGTTGCTTCTATGCAACAAGCCACTAACAAGTCTCTCCCCATCTGACCGCCACTAGCATGATGTCCACGATGTCAATATCACAGTTGCCGTCGAGGTCGTAGAGCGGGTTGTAGCACACGTCCCCGCAGTTACAATGCCAGCGGCTGGCGGCTAGCATGATGTCGGCGATGTCCACCTGGCCACTGTCATCGAAGTCGTAGCACGCTGCCGCATTCCACGCGATCACGTTGACCGAATGGGGCGGCAGGGCCAGCTCGTAGGGGTTGGCGAAATCGGTCAACTGCATGGTCTCAATGCTGACGTTTTCGGCGTCCTCGTTGTCGTCGTGGATGCTGGCCGAAGCGAGCTGGTAGCGGGTGGCCTGACTTTCGGGCCGGGTTGGCAGATCCAGGCGCACAGGTTGGGACTGGTCCAGGCTCAGGTTGAAGAGGATCACGGAGTAGCTGCCGTCCTCTCGAAAAGCGAAGGACTGGACGTAGTTGACCTCGATCTCGCTCTCTACGTCGTTGATGGGCGCCTGCACCCAACTGGGGTTGGCGCCTCCCTGCACGGTGGTCAGCATGTCGCCCTGAATGGCCTTGTTGGCCAGTTCCACGCCCAGCCAGGTGGGACGCTTGCGGCCAGTAGCCTCCAGATCGCGCAGCAGCCCCCACAGCCGCACCCACTCGCCCTCGTTGGTCTTGAAATCGGTGGCGAACCCCATCGCGTTGAACGCTGCCTGATTCTTGATCCCCAACTCCCGCATGTACACCAGCATGTGCAGCGGCAGGGCGATCCCCCCGCCCAAACCCGTCAGATAGTCGTTGCGAATGTCGAGGGGCGCCGGTCCGCTGGTGCTGTGGAAGTTGATCTCGTAGACTGCCAACTCCGTCCCCTGCCCAAAGCTGTCAATG
>CAZQDO010000553.1:0-3474 GCA_964592085.1 uncultured Anaerolineae bacterium
CCCCTTCCAGGTGATAAAGGCCCTGCGAGACTACTTCCAGTAGCTACCGTGAACATCCCCAAAAGTGTACAGCAAGGCCCTCGGCTTCAAGGCTGAGGGCCTTTTGTCAATGTGCTCCAGGCTGGCGGACCGCCGGCGGTTTCTCACAACTCATCCGTATCCAGGATGATGGTCACCGGCCCATCGTTGTGAATCTCGACCAGCATGTAGGCCCTGAACACGCCCGTCTCGACCCTGGCGATGCCGGCTTCTCGAAGCTGGTCAGCAAAATGCTCGATCAGCGGCTCTGCCACTTCCGGGGGAGCGGCCTCGGTGAAGCTGGGCCGCCGCCCTCGTCTGCAATCGGCGTAGAGCGTAAACTGGGAGACGACCAGGATCCCCGCGCCGACGCTGAGGGCCGAGAGATTCATCTTGCCCGCCTCATCCTCGAAAATCCGTAGATGGGCGATTTTGTGGGCCAGTTGTTGGGCTTCCGCCTCGGTGTCCTGGTGGGTCGCGCCGATGAGGACGACCAAACCGGTATCCACTGATCCTGTGATTTCGCCGTCCACTGAGACGGCACCTCGTTTAACTCGTTGCACAACGGCACGCATGGATTACCTCACCTTCAACCTTTACTGCACCACAAGTTCGCGGTAGTCAAGAAACAGCCTCTCACCCACTTCCTTAGCCACCTTCCTGCTACGCCAATAGATGGAATGGGCACGGTTGGGCAGAAAGCTGCTCAACAAGTCGCTGAAAAAGCCAGCATCTATGCAGATGTCCGTGATCTTCCTCTGTGGGTAGATATGCTCCAGGCGATAGGCGATGAGGTCCTGGCGGTCGTAGAAATTAAACCAACCGCCCTTTTCGCGCACCTGCACTGGTCTGTCGCGGTAGTGTGCTTGATCCTCCAGCAGAGAGAACAGCGCCAGGGGAGAGCCCATGGTGAAGAGGTTCGACAGGTCGAGCTTCAGCATCCTGATGGCGCTCCACGGCTCCTCTGGCGAGTTCATCTCTTTGTAGAAGTCGTAGCTGACGTCGTAAGTAATCACCGAACCCAGGCTGTGACCGATGATGTTAACGTAGGCGAACTCTCGCTTGTTCCACTCCTCCTGGGCCTTTTCCGGCCCCAAGCTCTGCCAGTAGTCCCAGTCCTCCCACGGCCTTCCCTGGGGATCTGCCGCCCTGATGCGCCGGCCCACCTCCAGGATGCTGTCTCTCACCCGCTCCTTGATCTTCCTTCTCCCGTCTGGGGAGAGGTAATAAACGATATCGCCAAAGGAATCGAGGATGAACTCTCTGGTGCGGGGGAATTCGATGCGGCCAGTGATGGGAAGAAGCACCGTTTTCTCTTTGAGCTGTTTCTTTGCCTCCCTCCCTATGTCGGACCAGACGACAGGCGTGAAGCGCACGATGTCCTGGGCGGGGCCAAGCCCCTTCTTCTCCAGGAAAGCAATCAGATTGCGCTCTAAAGGCTGCGAAAACGTGTCGTCGTGCTGCGGCCCCGCCCCGTGAATGGTGATGACCTCAATCGTTTCTTGCATCTCACTCCTCCTGGCTACTCCACAGTGATCAAGTCCTGAATTTTTTTGAACGTGCCCTCCCCGATTCCAGGCACCTTCTTGATGTCCTCAATACTGTCATAAGGGCGATTCTCAATGATCCCTTCGGCTTTGGAGGGGCCAATGCCCGACAAGGTCTCCAGTTCAGATTGGCTGGCGGTGTTGATGTTGATCTTGCCCCCTGCTTCGACGCTGGCGGTGCCCGATGGCTCGGTTGGCAGGCTGACTGGCGGATTCTCTTCGCCTTGTCTGGGCACATAGATGTGCTGACCATCGGCAAGGGAGAGTGCCAGATTGATGCGGTCCAAATCGGCCTCGCTGGTGGCCCCTCCAGCGGCATCAATGGCTTCTTTGATAATGCTCTCGGCTGGGAGCGCGTAAACGTCGGGGTGAGCCACCGCGCCGCTGACGTAGACCTGCAAAGGGCGCGGGGTAGGAGTAGGCAGAGGGGTGACTGTAGCTGGGGTCGAAGTCACGATGAAGGTTGGTTGGGCAGGGCGACGTAATAACACCACCACCCCGCCCAGGATAATCACATTGATCAGTGTGATCAGAATATAACCCCGGTATCTCTCCAGCCAGTTGCTCATCTCCCCCTCCCAGGAGACAAAGGTGCCAGGCACTTCCCAAATAGCCATTTGGCTCAGCAGTGAAAGCGATTGGAGGGTGCTTTTGCTTTGAGATCTTCAGTGAAAATGCCTGGCATCCTCAACCCACCAAATTATACTCCAAAGCACTCAGAGGGGCAAATGGTTGACAAAAGGTCATGTTTTCTGGTATAATATAGGCAGAACGAAGATACCACTGATACGCTTACTGCATTCACATCGTACCGGAGGTTACGCCGGGCAATGACGCAGGAGCTTTCGTTTCCAACCCACTATTATAGCACAGCCATGAGAGTGCATGGTTAGCATGGGCCAATGCTCGAACGCGCAAGCGTCTGGCGTTGGCCTTTTGTGTCGGATTCAGCCAGGCTTGCCCTTTTCGTCGGCCACCGGGGTCTACTTGCTGCTGGTCGCGAAGGGCAGCCCTACCCATCGCCAGGAAAGGCGAAGGACGAAAGGAGAGGAAAAATGCGCAATCGAGGGATGTTCATCACCATCGTACTGCTGGTTATCATGGCGGTGTTGCTCGTGGCGGGCTCAATGGCAACTGGCGCCACACCCGCTCCCCCGTCTGAGATGCCACCACCGCCGGCCGGTAAGGTACAGCACTACGACCTGGGCAACGGCCAGTACGTGGCCGTCATCCCCGCCTCCTACGGCCTCGCCGATACCTACAATCAAGAACCGTACATTGACACCTACGTAGATTCATACAACGACGATACCAGCTATTGCAATAGCACCTCACTGCAGGTAGAGTACGGCTACGCTCCTACGCAGATGAGCACCCTACAGGAGTATTATAAGCGCGCTCTGTTGGGCTTCCACCTTTCCTCCATCCCTTCCAGCGCCACGGTGACCTCGGCTACTTTCTACGCCTTCCTGTACGCTGCCGACTCCGGGGGCTCTGTCACGATCTACCTGCGCCGGGTGACCCAGTCCTGGGGCTGTCCCGTGACCTGGGATGGGCCTAACTCCTCCGGATGGACCAGTCGGTCGGTGAACACCAGCACGGGTTGGAAGAACTGGACTGTCACCAACCTGGTGCAGAGCTACTGGATTGGACGGAACTTCGGCACCTCTCCCAACTACGGCTTGGAACTGCGCGGGCCGGAGAGCGGCGACTACTACTATCGCTACTTCCGCTCCAAGAACGCGGGCAGCAGCCATCCCTACCTGGTCGTGTACTACCAACTCCCCACGCCGACGCCCACGCGTACCAAAACCCCTACGCCTACCCGGACCCGAACTCCTACCCGCACCCCGACGCCCACCACCCCGCCTACCCGCACTCCGACCGCGCCCGCCACGCCCACGCTGAC
>CAZQDO010000554.1:0-1566 GCA_964592085.1 uncultured Anaerolineae bacterium
GACCGAAGGGATCTCGAGGGTGCACTGCGCGTCGTGAACCAGGGCCTGGAGCAGAGCATCGAAGAGGGCCTGGCAACCGAGGCCCAGCAGTTTGTGGCCTTGCAGGGCAGCGAGGACATGGACGAGGGTCTCAAGGCCTTCCTCGAAAAGCGCAAACCGCAGTTCAAGGACAAGTAACCTCGTAGTAACGACTTCAGTCGTTCTGCGAACTTCACCTGACACCGGCTTCACCGCCTACAACACGGACAACAAACAAGGGAAGCCCGTGTCAGAACCCCCTCCTTGCTTGCCGCCAGAGTGGGCAGCGCTGGTGATAAGATATAACGACTTCTCGACAAGTGGACAATGGCGTCCATAAAGGGAGCAGGGTCCGCAACCAACCAGCCAACGAACTCTACATGGACCCTCACCATGTGCTGCCACTCTGGCGGCCCAAATTGCTCAAGGTCACCCAACAAGGGTAGGGAGGACAAACTATGGATTTTGCACTCAACGAAGAACAACGGATGTTCCAGAAGATGTTCCGCGATTTCGTCACCAACGAAGTCGCACCCCTGGCCGAGGAAATAGACCAGGAAGAGCAGATGCCACTTGACATGCTGGAAAAAGCCGCCATGCAGGGCTTCCTGGGCGCGCTTCTCCCGGAGGATTACGAAGGGGTGGCTCTGGACGCCATCAGCTATTGCCTGCTGCTGGAGGAGCTTGCCAAAGCCTGCACGTCCACCGCGCTGGCTATCAGTGTGCACAACGGGCTGGCCAGCAAAACCATCCTGGAGGACGGCACCGAGGAGCAAAAGGGTAAGTACCTGGAAGCGATGGCCTATGGAGAGAAGATAGGCTGCTTCGCCCTGACCGAGCCGGCTGCCGGTTCCGATGCCACAGCGCTGGAGACCAGGGCCGGGCGCGATGGCGAAGATTACGTGCTCAATGGCTGCAAGACCTGGGCCACCAACGGCGAGATCGCCGACGTCTTCCTCGTCTTCGCCGTCACCGATCCCGAGGCGGGGCCCAAGGGAATCAGCGCCTTCATCGTGGAGAAAGACACCCCCGGTTTCAAAGTGGGCTATCGCGAGCCGACGCTGGGCTTGAGGGGCCTCACCTGCAATACCCTCTACTTCGACGATTGCAGAGCGCCTGCAGAGAACCTCCTGGGAAAAGAGGGCGAGGGATTCAAGATCGCCATGAAGGCATTGGACTTCGCTCGCTTGAGCCTGTCGGCCATTTGCCTGGGCGGGGCCCAGGCCGCGCTGGAGGCTGGCGTCCAGTTCGCCATTGAGCATGAGGAGTTCGGCGGCCCCATCGCTCTGAAGCAGGCCATCCAAAACTTCATTGCCGACACCGCCGCGGAGATCGAGGCCCTGCGCCACCTGGTCTACCACACTGCATGGCTGGCCGACACGGGAGCGCCTTACACCCGAGATGCATCCATTGCCAAGCTCGTCGGCTCTGAGACTGCCATGCGGGCGGCCAACAACATGCTCCAGGTGCACGGCGGCTTCGGCTACATGAAGGAATACGCCATTGAGCGCATGTACCGCGATTTCCGCGCCCTGCAGATCGCAGAGG
>CAZQDO010000554.1:1576-3471 GCA_964592085.1 uncultured Anaerolineae bacterium
CGAGATACAGCGCTTCGTCATCGCCAGAGACATTCTCAAGGAGAAGGGACTGGCAATTGATCCCTGATTACTGATCACCGGATTTTGGAGGTTCCCAATGGACTTCACTTTTCCCAAGGAATATCAGTTATTCCGCCGGATGGTGCGCGACTTTGCTGAGAACGAAGTGCGCGCTTTGCCTTTGGCCAGGAAGATAGATCGCGAGCACCGCGTTCCCTTCGAGACCATCCAGAAGGCAGCAAAGCTGGGACTGATGGGCGTGCCCTTTCCCCAGAAGTACGGCGGGATGGGAGCGGGCGAGATCGGCTACTGCATCCTGATGGAAGAGGTGAACAAGGTCTGTGGCTCAACAGCCTGCGTCATCGGTGCCCACACCGGAATCGGGGCCATGGCCATCTACCTCGACGGCACCGAGGAGCAAAAACAGAAGTACCTGGTCCCGCTGGCCAGGGGCGAGAAGATCGCTGCCTTTGCCCTCACGGAGCCTGAGGCCGGCTCCGATGCCGCGGCCATCACCACCAGGGCTGTGCGCGACGGTGACGACTACGTTCTCAATGGCACCAAGACTTTCATCACCAACGGCGGTCACGCTGATATCATCAGCGTCATGGCGGTCACCGATCCTTCCCTGGGAGCCCGGGGAGGGGTCACCGCTTTTATCGTGGAGAAGGAATTCCCCGGCTTCAGTGTGGGCACCTCAGAGAACAAGATGGGCATTCGGGGCAGTAACACGGCCGAGCTGATCTTCGAGGACTGCTGCGTGCCCAAGGAGAACGTGCTGGGCCAGTTCGGGGCCGGGTTCATCACCTTCATGAAAACCCTGGATATAGGGCGGGTTAGCCTGGGAGCCGGCTGCCTGGGCGGGGCGCAGGCCTGCCTGGAGGGCAGCATCCAGTGGGCCAAGACGCGCCAGCAATTCGGCGCGCCCATCGCCCAGAAGCAATCGGTGCACTTCATGATCGCAGACATGGCTACCGAGATCGAGGCCCTGCGCTCTCTGATCTACCGCACCGCCTGGTTGGTGGACACCGGCCAACCCTTCACCAAGGAAGCAGCCATGTGCAAGCTGTACGGCTCCGAGGTGGTCCATCGCTGCGTTGACAAGACCCTTCAGATCCACGGTGGGCTAGGCTATAGCCGCGACTTCTGGGTCGAACGCGCCTTCCGCGACCAGCGCATCACCGAGATCTTCGAGGGCACCAGCGAGATACAGCGCCTGGTGATCGCTCGCTCGATGCTCAAGCGAGGATCGTAGGGCTCAGGAACAACCTTAAAGGAGGTTGAGTTGGCATGAACATCGTCATTTGTGTCAAACAGGTACCTGACACCGAGACCAAGATACGAGTCACAGACGGCCACGTAGACCACTCCGAGACCAAGTACGTGGTCAACCCCTACGACGAATACGCCATCGAGGAAGGCCTGCGCATCAAGGAGAGACTGGGCGAAGGCAAGATAACGCTGATCAGCACTGGGCCCGAGCGAGCGAAAGATGCGCTGAAGAGCGGGCTGGCGGTCGGCGCTGAGGAGGCGATCCATCTGATGGACGAAGCCTTCGAGGGATCCGATCCCTACGCCACCGCGCTGATCCTCTCCAAGGCGCTGGCGAAGCTGGAGTACGACATCATCTTCTGCGGGAAGCAAGGCGTGGACGAAGACCACGCCCAGGTGGGGATCATCCTTGCCGAGTTGCTGGACATCCCGCACGTATCGGTAGTCACCAAGCTCGAGATCTCTGATGACGGGGGATCCGTCCGGGCCCAGCGGGAGGTGGAAGGAGGCCACGAAGTGGTCGAGGCTCCACTGCCAGCGGTCATCACCGCCCAGAAGGGTCTCAACGAGCCTCGCTACGCATCGATCAAAGGGATCATGGCCGTGAAGAAGAAGGTCATCCC
>CAZQDO010000555.1:0-3468 GCA_964592085.1 uncultured Anaerolineae bacterium
AAGCTGACCTACGTCGAGAGGCAGAAAGACGGCGAGGGCGGGGTGGACGGCCTGAACGGGCCCATAGGGGTGACGGTCAGCCCGGACGGGGGGCACGTCTACGTCGTCGGCTTCCTGGACCACGCGGTGGCGGTGTTCAGCCGGTACGCAGGGACCGGGAAGCTGACCTACGTCGAGAGGCAGAAAGACGGCGAGGGCGGGGTGGACGGCCTGAACGGGCCCATAGGGGTGACGGTCAGCCCGGACGGGGGGCACGTCTACGTCGTCGGCTTCCTGGACCACGCGGTGGCGGTGTTCAGCCGGTACGCAGGGACCGGGAAGCTGACCTACGTCGAGAGGCAGAAAGACGGCGAGGGCGGGGTGGACGGCCTGAGCGGGCCCAGGGGGGTGGCCGTCAGCCCGGACGGGAAGCACGTCTACGCCACTGGCTACAATGACGACGCGCTGGCGGTGTTCAGCCGGGACGCGGCGAGCGGGAAGCTCACCTACGTCGAGAGGCAGAAAGACGGGGAGGGCGGGGTAGACGGCCTGAACGGGGCCTATGCGGTGGCGGTCAGCCCGGACGGGAAGCACGTCTACGCCACCGGCCAGGATGACGACGCGCTGGCGGTGTTCAGCCGGGACGCGACGAGCGGGGCGCTCACCTTCGTCGAGAGACAGAAAGACGGCGTGGGCGGGGTGGACGGCCTGGACGGGGCCTATGCGGTGGCCGTCAGCCCGGACGGGAACCACGTCTACGCCACCGGCCTCAATGACTGCGCGGTGGCGGTGTTCAGCCGGGACGCCGACTGGGACGGGGTGCCCGATGCCACCGATAACTGCCCCAACGACGCCAACCCCGGCCAGGAAGATGCCGACGGCGACGAGATGGGCGATGTCTGCGAGGGTACCGGTGATCGGGACGGAGATGGCATCCCCGATAACGAAGACTATGACCCCACCGGTTACTTCTACGATGAAACCGACGGCCAGATCATACCCGGCGGTCAGATAGCCGTGACCGGCCCAGGTGTCGTTAACATCGTCAAGGATGGCTCAGATGGCTCGTACCAGTTCACCACCGACGGGACTGCGGGAACGTACACCATCCAGGTGACCTTGCCGCCCGACTATGCCTGGAGCGAGACCTGCTTGCGGCAGGACCCGCCGCCCTTCGACCCGACGGGCGGCGCGGCCCCAACCGTGCTGGGCAACGGTGAGAATGGTGACACTGGCTTTCTGACCTCTAACGCCTGCACTCCCTTCTATCTCACCTTTGATCTGGCGGCTGGGGATCCATTCGTCTTCGACAACAACTTCCCCATCAGGGAGCTGTTCACCCTCACCGTGAACGTGACCGGAGCCACGGCGGCCAGGAGCCAGGCTGAGGGCTGGAGCGGGAGAGTGACCAGTGCGCCTGCTGGCATCTTCTGCGGCGACGACTGCACAGAGAGCTATCCCGATAACACCGTCGTCACCCTGACAGCCTACCCCGGCGTCAAATCCTACCTCGCCAGTTGGAGCGGGGACTGCATCGGCACAGGGAACACTGCCCAGGTGACCATGGACGACGACAAGATTTGCACCGCCACCTTCGGCTATCCCGTCGGCGGAATCGTGGTGCCGGTGGACAAGCTGGGGCTTGTAGCGCCGTGGATGGGATTGGTGGGGCTGGCCTCGCTCGCGGCACTGGGAGTTGTGGTGGTCAGGAGACGCAGGGGCGGCTGAGGATCAGAAACCAGGTTTTCATAACGGTCCAATCGAGGACCACCCAGAAATCGGAACAGGAGGCAACAAGTGAAAGCCAGACTATGTGCTTTGGGATGGCTGCTCATTCTGAGCACGATGATCGTGAGCGGCTGCGCGCCATCTACCACCCAGCCCACCGAAGTCCCAACGCCCACTCCCACAGAAGTTGTTGTGGAGACACCAGCAGGTGACTTTCAACCGCTGAGCCCCACCGCGTGCAGCAAACTGGCGAGCGCTATGGCGCAAACGCTGGGCGTCGAAGTGGCAACAGAGGAAGCGCCTTTCCAGGACTACATCAGCGGGAAGACTGGCGCCGGTTGCCAGGCGACGGCCACCGGCACCGGCCTGGATTTTGGGGATTTCTGGGCCGTGGCCGAGGGACTGAAGGGAATGCTCAAAGCCCAAGGATGGCAAGAAAACATCAGCTACATGGCCGATGGCCCCACCGGCACCGGTAGCGGTTTCCACAAGGACAACGGCTTATGCCTATTGCTGGCGGGCTGGGAGCCGTCGGAGGACGCCGATTGTCCCCCTGATCAGCCGATTGGGCTGTGTGAGCTGTCGCCTGAGCAAATGCTGTACACCATTACCCTCAACTGCGCTCAGGACACATCAACCCCCGGAGCGTAGTGTTCCCCTCCCTCACAGGGAGGGGCTAGGAGAGGGTGAGCCTCCCATCGAACAATCCCCCCCACCCAGCCTCCCCCTGGCAGGGGGAGGAGTAGGGCCTCACGAAAAGGCCACCAGAGGTCTTGCCCCCTGGTGGCCTTTTCAGTCAAAGGTGTTGGGCCGCCTCATTGGGATGGCAGCAATCTAATTGACACTTTCATCTCTGTCAACGAATGAAGCAACGAATAAACGAATAGGTTTTGACGGCAGTCTCATTCGTTTATTCGTTTGGTATTCGTTGACAGGAATCCACCAACCCTAGCCTCTGCGCCTCCTGGCCAGCGCAACCCCCAGAGCCACGAGGCCAGTCAGGGTGACTAACCCCATCCACGGCATCACCAGCCCCAGCTTGTTCACAGGCACCACGACCCCGCCCACGGGATAGCCGAAAGTGGCGGTGCAGGTCTTGTCGGCGTCCATGGTGATTTGGGTGGTCATCCCTGTGCCGGAGCAGTCCCCGCTCCAACTGGCGATGTAGGACTTCACGCCGGGGTGGGCTTTCAGGGTGACGACCGTGTCCTCAATGAAACTGTCCGTGCAGTCCGCACCGCAGTTGACCCCGGCCGGGTCGCTGGTCACTGTCCCCGTACCCGTCCCTGCCTTGTTCACGGTGAGCACGAGCCATTGCACGGTCGTCAAGGCCAGGCCCAGGCTGTCGTTGGTATCGGCGCTGACATCGGCGCAGGCGAAACCGCCCGCCCCATCCCCCAGACAGCGCCGATTGACTGGACCCTGGTTCGCAAAGACGGCGTCCAGCTTGCCGTCGCCGTTCAGGTCCCCCACGGCCACGCCGAAGCTGATGTTGGCATCGGCGCTGACATCGGCGCAGGCGAAACCGCCCGCCCCATCACCCAGACAGCGACGATTGACTTGACTTAAGTTCGCAAAGACGGCGTCCACATTGCCGTCGCCGTTCAGGTCCCCCACGGCCACGCCAGCGCTGGTGTTGGTATCGGCGCTGACGTCGGCGCAGGCGAAACCGCCCGCCCCATCCCCCAGGCAGCGACGATTGACTGGACCTAAGTTCGCAAAGACGGCGTCCACATTGCCGTCGCCGTTCAGGTCCCCCAC
>CAZQDO010000556.1:0-3444 GCA_964592085.1 uncultured Anaerolineae bacterium
GGTGAAAAACGTTCTGTATTTGGTTTTCTGGATCTACCCTCGTTACAAAGGCCGCGTTCACTAAACTATAGCTGAGATATTCATGATTGTCAAGGAGAGATTGAGGCTGGTCTAGGAGCCATCTTTTGCTAATATGTCAAGTCTCAATTTAACTATGTTAAGTTATGATATGACTATGTTAAGTTATGCCTCCGGACCAAAATTGGGCGAGCACTTGGTTGCCGTTCTTGCTAAAGAAGGCTGAGTGTATTATACTTATGCAAGATTTGGGAAAGGGGTGTGCTATGTATGATGTGATCGTCGTTGGAGCAGGACACGCCGGCTGCGAGGCAGCTCTGGCAGCAGCACGGATGGGTTGTCGGACATTGCTGGTGACGATGAATCTTGATCTTGTCGCCACCATGCCTTGTAACCCTGGCGTTGGAGGCCCTGCTAAAGGACACTTGGTGAAAGAGATTGATGCTTTGGGCGGCGAGATGGCCCACAATCTCGACCAGACTTTCATCCAGATCCGGATGCTCAATCTTTCAAAGGGGCCGGCCGTGCGCGCACCTCGCGCCCAGGCTGATAAGAGGCTCTATTCCCTGGCCATGAAGAATGCTCTGGAGATGGTTCTAGATCTCGATCTCGATCTCAAACAGGGCCTTGTGGAAAAGCTGCTGGTAGAGGATGATCGAGTTAAGGGTGTGGTTTCCAACCTTGGCGTCGAGTGGCGGGGACGGACGGTGATCCTTACAACCGGCACTTTCTTGGGAGCAAGGATCATGACCGGCGAGATCATCTTTCCCGCTGGACGGGCTGGTGAGTTCCCGGCCGTTGGCCTCTCGGCGTCGCTACGGGAATTGGGATTCACCTTGGGTCGCCTTCAAACCAATACTCCGCCTCGCGTCAATGCCCGAACCGTAGATTTCTCTCAAACCATTCCGCAAATGGGCAGCGAGACTCCGCTGTATTTCAGCTTCCGGCAGCCTACTTCTGCCTTCCCACATCCGGAGCCTAATCCCGTCTATCCCATCTCTCACCAAACCGGTTGGCGTCCCCAAATACCGTGCTACCTGGTCTACACCAACGAGGAGACCCACCAAATCGTGCGCGAGAACCTCCACCGCTCGCCCATTGCTTCGGGTTTCATTGAGGGAGTAGGGCCACGCTACTGCCCTTCTTTCGAGGAAAAGATTGTGCGTTTCGCTCACAAGGACGCCCACCAGTTTTTCCTGGAGCCGGAGGGGTGGCGCACGGCAGAAGTCTACGTACAAGGTTTGTACACCGCCATGCCTTATGATGTGCAATTGGCCATGCTGCACAGCATCCCCGCGCTGCGCAAGGCTGAAATCATGCGGCCGGGCTATGCTGTCGAATACGATTTTGTACCGTCCGATCAGATCAACGCCTCGCTGGAGACCAAGCGGGTGGAAGGGCTCTTTCACGCCGGCCAGATCAATGGCACCTCGGGCTATGAAGAGGCTGCTGCCCAGGGGATAATGGCTGGCATCAACGCTGCCCGCAAAGTGCAGGGCAAAGGGCCAATTATCCTGAGGCGCGATCAGGCCTACATCGGCGTTCTCATTGATGATCTGGTGACCAAGGAGATCACAGAGCCCTACCGCATAATGACCTCCCGTGCCGAATACCGACTGCTGCTTCGTCAAGATAATGCTGACCTGCGACTCTCGCCCATTGGCTACGAAGTGGGATTGCTGCCACAGGAAAGATATGAAGCAGTGGAGCAGAAAAGGGAGGCCATAGAGGGTGAGCTGGAGCGGCTTCAAAAGACGTGGTTGGCACCCTCAGAGGAGGTCAACGAGAAGCTGAGCGCACACGGCTTTGATTTGCTTGATGATGGCATCAATGCTCTGCAATTCCTTCGCCGCCCCGAGGTGACCTACGAGCTGATAGAGGCCCTGATCCCCAGTCCTCAGCCATTGTTCGCTGAGGCCATTGAGCAGGTGACCATTGAGACCAAGTACACAGGCTACATCGAAAAGCAGCGACGGGAGGTGGAGCGGGCGAAGCGATTGGAGAATTATCCGATCCCAGGTGATTTTGACTACGAGGCTCCAGCAGGTTTACGTAACGAGGCGCGGGAGAAGCTGAAGAGGTTCCGTCCAGCTACTGTCGGTCAGGCTTCCCGTCTATCAGGCGTCAACCCGACCGATATCTCAATCCTGTTGGTCTACTTGAAGAGGGCAACTCAGAACAAAGTTGCCAAGTGACAAAAAGGGAAGAAGGTGGTATAATATTCGCCACAATATACTTCAAAGGAGCAGGTAGGATATGCCACAACTTGAGGACATTGGGACAATCCTGTTAGCCATCGTCGCTTTCATCAGTGCTTTCACGGCGGCTTTCTGGGCGAGCCTGGTCATTTGGACTTTCCGCGACATGCGCTTGCGGTCGAGGGACATTTTCGCTCAGCTCCTCGCCTCTCTGGTGGTCTTGATCTTCGGGCCTTTGGGCCTGCTCATCTACCTCATCCTTCGTCCCCAGGAGACCCTGTCGGATGCTTACGCCAGGACCCTGGAAGAGGAGGCTTTGTTGCAGGACATCAGCGAGGAACGACCGGTGTGTCCTGAGTGCAAGCACAGGATCGAGCCAGATTTCATTATCTGCCCCGCTTGCCGCACCGAGCTGAGGAAGGCTTGCCCCAACTGCGGTCGGCTGATGTTGATGCGATGGGAAGTCTGCCCCTATTGTGCAGAGCCTTATCCCCTTCCGCCTGAGCCTGAGCGGAGTCCTGAGGTCGCTTCGCTTACCGTCGAAGAGGTGACCGAAGCTGAGTTAGATCTCGAGCCAGAGGTGGAGCCGGGTGTGGAGGCGGAGTTCGATCTGGAAGCGGAACCCGACGCAGGAGCAGAGCACGATCTGGAAGTAGTATCTGAGGCGGAAATCGAGCCGGACGAAGAGGACGGCAGTACGTGGCCAGTGGATTGAGAAAGCTATCGAGAGAGGAAGTTCTGCAAATACTGAGAGACACGGCAGTGAGGGCTTTCGTCAAGGCCGACCTCAGGAATGCCGACTTGAGAGGCATGTCGCTTCCTTACGCCAACCTGGCGCGCGCTCTCCTGGGAAAGGCCGATCTCACAGAGGTTGATTTGGAGGGCGCCGACCTGGCCGGGGCTCAATTGGCCGGAGCTGTGCTGGTAGAGGCGCGTCTGATGGGGGCCAACCTGGCCCTGGCTAACCTGGAGAAGGCTGATCTGACGAGGGCGAACCTGACCGAGGCGAATCTGAGAGGGGCCAACCTGACGGATGCCATTCTGGAAGGGGCCAATCTCTCCGCAACCGATTTGGTGTGCGCCAGCCTGATAAGAACTAACCTGGTCGGTGCGGATCTGTCAGGAGCCGACATGTTGGGGGCCAATCTGCAAGACGCTGATTTGGAAGGGGCTGACTTGACAGGGGCCAATCTGGAGGAGGTCAACCTGGAAGGGTCTAACCTGAAGG
>CAZQDO010000557.1:0-3442 GCA_964592085.1 uncultured Anaerolineae bacterium
CCGCAGGGGACTTTCACCCCCTAGCTATCGCCCATGCCGGGCGTACAACAAAAAGAGACGGGAGCTTATCCCGCCTCTTTTTGGTTGGCTTTTTAGGCCAGGAGTTGCCTCTACGCTTTTCGCCCATGGGCCACGAAGATGCTGAGGGCCAGGTCCTCCCCATCCGGACCGGCGGTGCAGCAATCCCCCTCGGCGCAGTCCACGTCCACTTCGGTCAGCCCGGCAGCAGCGTACCAGGTGCGCACGTCATCGCGCTCGAAGCCCAGCCAGTGGTCGGCCATGGCCTCTCGCATCCATTCCTGGTCGTGGGTGTCCAGGTCAGTCAGCACCAGCCGTCCGCCAGGGCGCAGCACGCGGGCCAGTTCGACGATGGCGGCGGGCGGATCCGGGGCGTGGTGCAGGTACATGTTGCCGAAGACGGCGTCGAGGGAACCATCGGGCAGTGGCAGCGCGTGGCCCCGGGCTTCTCGCAATTCCACGTTGTCGAAGACGGCCAGGTTACGCCGGGCCACGGCCAACATCTCCGGCGATTCGTCGAAGCCGTAGACCTGGGCCACGTGCGGCGCCAGGCCCTGGACTACGAAGCCGGTGCCGGTGCCCACATCGGCCACCACTGCGTCGCAGGTGAGGTGGGCGCGGGCGATGGCTGCATCGCGCATCGTCTCGGTGAAGTAGCCAGCGCGGATCGCGTCCCAGTCCTCAGCTATGTTGGCAAAGTACTCTTTTGATTGGGTCATGGGGTTTGCCTCTTTCTGGTTTGTTTCAAACCTGCCGGACAAGCCGCCCGGCACGCCCAGCAACTTTCGATAATCTTGCCCTTTGGCAATCGCTCCAGCAATACCTGCCGACACAGCGCCTGATTCACCTGTTGCCCTTCACCGATGGCCCCGGCCGGGCAGGCTCGCAGGCAGAGAGTGCAGCCCTGGGGACAGGGCTCCCAATCCAGCACAGGGTCGGGCGCCAGGGCAACGTCCGTCACCACCGATACCAGGTGAACGCGGTTGCCAAACTGCGGCGTGATCAGCAGTGAGTTCTTGCCTAACCGTCCCAACCCGGCCGCCTGGGCCGCGTGCTTGTGCGACAGGTCGCCCCGGCCATAGTGCCTCTCCGCATCCCAGTGGCGGTAAGGTTCGTCGGAGGGCACAGGGACAGCCCGCCCACCGTCCTGCTCCAGAAAAAGGGCGATCTGGCCGGCCAGTTGGTCGAGCCAGGCGTGAACAACCTCCATCGCCCGATGGTAGGCCGTGGCAGGACCACTCAGGGCACCGGCAGGGATACGTCTGGCGCAGGCGACGACTGCCCTCGCCCCAGGCAGGATATTCTCAGGTCGGTACCCTGCCGGCGCTTCGTTGAATCGCTAGACAGGAGCTACGCCCACCAGGTCTGCACCGTTGCCCAAGGCGAACTGCTTTAGCTCGCTAACTATGACTGCCATCTCGGATATCCTCTCTGGTAGCCAGTCCTCACGCTGGCTTGTGAGCCGTAACCTTGATGCTGGCGACTTTTCGGGCGATATCACGAGGTGAAACGCCAGCCTCGTCCAGCAGTGCTCGCGCGTCCTCTCCCTCGGCAACCTGGCCATCGGCGCTAACTACCAGCAGTTGCATCTCTTCCTCAGAGATCTGGTCAGGGTCCGTGTAGTCGCGGGACACGACTTCTACCTCCTCAAATCCCGCTGCCCGGATCTTGTCCAGATAGACCGACTCGTCCAGGGCGCCGGCGATGCAACCGGCCCAGGCATCCAGCCTGCTGCGGATGGCCTGGGGAAGATCGCCGTCAACCACGATGTCGGAGACGCTCATCCGTCCGCCGGGCCGCAGCACGCGGTAGGCTTCACCGAAGACAGCGTCCTTGTCTGGCGACAAGTTGATGACGCAGTTGGAGATGATGACGTCCACCGATTGGCCGGGCAGGGGAATGTCCTCCATCTCGCCGTAGCGGAATTCGACGTTGGTTGCCCCGACCTTCTTGGCATTGCGTCGAGCCAGTCTGATCATATCGGGCGTCATATCCAGCCCGATGACTCGCCCCTCTGAGCCGACTTGCTTGGCGGCCAGGAAGCAGTCAATGCCGCCGCCGCTTCCCAGGTCGAGCACCACCTCGCCCGGCTGGAGCTCGGCAATGGCGGTGGGATTGCCGCAGCCTAGCGAGATTTCGGTCACGGTGTCCGGTAAGTCGCCGAGTTCCTCAGCCGAGTAGAACCTGGCGGCGGTGTCTGGGCTTTCGGCAGCCGCTTCCGATGGACCACAGCAGTCAGTGGGTTGGCTGGGGCCGCAGCAGCTTGTCGGAGCAGGCGCCTCGACGAACCGGCGAGCGATGTCACCGTAGCTTTGGCGCACGGCTTCTTTTATCCTCTCATCAGTCGCAATCTCACTCATTTTTGGGTTCTCCTTCTTTTTGTTATATAAATGTATCTAAATTTATCTATATATCACGGCAAAAAAATATGGCTCACATCTCACAAGCCTCCTCTGCGTCGAACTTGGCAATGAGCCGACCACAACATTCAACCACGTTGTCGCGATTGATGGCGTAGAACACCTGCTTGCCCTCTTTGCGGCTGGTCACCAAACCGAACTGCTTGAGGATGCCCAGGTGGTGGGAGATGGTTGGCTGGGACATGGTGAAGGCGTCCACGATGTCACTGACGCCCATTTCGCCATTCAGCAGCATCTCCAAGATCTTCTGGCGGGTATCGTCGGCCAGGGCTTTGCAGAACGCCACGCAATCAATGGTCACGGTTCACTCCCAAATCCATAGATGTTTTTCAATACGTCTATATTATACCACGTTTTTTCCGTTTGTCAAATTCCTGAATTTGTGGGTTTTCCCTGATTGCAGTTTCGTGCGGCGTGGTGTATAATTAGCCTGGATTCGTTGTACACGGTGAGCGCTAAGTACCTATCCGAAAACCCGCTCTGAGGCCCATCCCTTCGGCTACGCTCAGGGCAGGCCCCGGGCCGATTGCCGCACCCGGGGATGGGTGCGGGAGCAGTTTTCGGATAGGCTCTGAGACGCGCCCAGGAAGAAAGCACGAGCGATCAGGTAGCCATGCCGACCAACCTTCCTCCAGAAGCAGTTGAAGCCGAAGGGCGATACCGCGCCGCCAAGTCGGTGGCGGAGAAAATCACCTGTCTCGAAGAATACATCAGCCTCATTCCCAAGCACAAGGGCACGGACAAGCTGAGGGCCGATCTGCGCCGGCGGCTCTCCAAGCTGAAAGCTTCGTCCCAGACCCGCAAGGGCATCAGCAGGCAGGTTTCTGCTTTTCGTATTGATAAAGAAGGCGCGGGGCAAGTGGTAGTCGTCGGCCCTCCCAACGTGGGCAAGTCGGCTCTGGTAGCCACGCTGACCAACGCCGCCCCCGCGGGGGCGGGGGGGGGGTTCCCCCGCGGGGGGCGCCCCCCCGGCCGGCGGGGGGGGGGACCCCGCGCGGGCGGGG
>CAZQDO010000558.1:0-763 GCA_964592085.1 uncultured Anaerolineae bacterium
GGGGGGGGCGCCGCGGGCGGCGCCGTTGCCGGGGGGGTTGGGGTAGGCGTGTCGGTCGGCGTGGCCGTCGGGTCGGCTGCCCCCCCGTCCCACCCGGCCAGCCTGGCTGCCATCCACCAGAATGCCTTGCCTTTTTGCAAGCAGTTGAACCCGTGGGAATGGGCGCAGGAGCCGGGAAGGTCGGTGCAATCCTCAGCGTGTGCGGCACACCAGGTGGAACACCAGGAGCAGCTATCGTCTTCGTCGGGATAGAAAGTGCCAGCGGGGTCGTAGCTTTCGATGTCGGCGAAGTCGTAGAGCACTTTGTCGTTGGCGGTGCAGTAGGCGCGAATCTGGTTGTTGCGCGCATACAGGTTGCCGGCGACGCCGGTGCCGTCGAGGTGGCCGGTCATGTACACGAAGGTGACGTTGGAGTAATCGGCTTCAAGCCCGCTCATGGCGGTGAGATAGGTGTTGATCCCTTCCTCCGTGTTGTCGCTGACGCCGCCACACCACGACCAGACAACCACGTTGGTCTCAGGGTGGCTATCCAGGTAGTTTCGAGTGGGCGCCACCCAACTGGTATCCCCGTATCCACCCAGGTCATCGCTATACTCGTAGATGGACAGCGTGCCGATACCCAGCGCGTTCATACCGCTGACGGGTTGACTGCCGTGGGAGGTATGGCCGTAGTAAATGTCAAGCTGGGCTTCCGCCTGGTCTATCCAGTACTGAGGCACCTGGTCCAGGTCGGTCGCGGTATGGTCAATGAGGATGGCCTCTT
>CAZQDO010000558.1:773-3437 GCA_964592085.1 uncultured Anaerolineae bacterium
GGCTGGAAGCGTGCGCTTTCAGGGAGGCGGTGACGCCGTCGTCGCTGCCCATCAGCAGAAGGCCGAGACAGGCCAACACCATGCAACTAACGGCGAAAAGCTCCTTCATGCCCGGCTTTAGTGATAACGGGTTTTTCATTGATAATCCTCCTCGGAACTCTGGTAACCTTTCCTGATTAGCACTGCTCTCCCCAGTGCACCGCCACCAGCATAATATCCACAATATCAATGTTGCCATCGTCGTTCAGGTCGTAGCTGGGATTGAAGTCGTCGTCGCCTGCCGAGCTGTGCCAGATGCTGGCCGCCAACATGATGTCGGCGATGTCCACGTCGCAGTCACAGTCCAGGTCGCCGGAGAGGTCGCAATCGGCCAGCAGGTCAATGAGGTACGGGTCGCCCGCCCCCAGGTCATTTCCGCCGCCGCAACTATCGGTGCCCGTCTCCTGCCCCCAGTCTGAGGCGAAGACCACGTAGCGGCCATCGCGGGAGATGCTGGCTCGCGGTTGCACCCAGTAGCCGCAACTGCTGGAGCGATGATGGACCAGCCGCAGGACGCTGCCGTCGGTGTATTGCAAGAAGATCTCCCTCTCGAAGGGCGTCCAGCCATCGCCCTCCCAGCCCCCATAAGTGACCAGGCAGACGCCATCGGGGCCACGGCAGGAGATGTGTCCATCGTCTGCCCAGTCCAGAACCTGCACGTAGGTTGGCGGGCTGACGGTGGAGGTGCCGGGCAATTGGCGCACGCCCAGGGCAGGACGATCGTTGTCCGGCGGTGGGGCCGCCATCTCGAAGGTCATGAAGAACTCCGTGATGCCGTCGGAGTCCACGCCCAGGTCGCCATGCTGGTGGCCGTCGTAGACGCGGCCAACGAAGTCGCCGCTCTGGGGGTCGAAAGTCTCCAGTCCGCTGCAGCGGGTCGTGCCGTCCCGCGCCCACTGCACGACCAGGTAATTTCCCAGGGGGGAGACCCCTATCCAGTCGGGCTCTGCTTCGGGCCACTGGGGGTCGGACTCGCAAGGGCCGGCGTACAAGTCGGGGATGGGAAGCTGGGCGCCGAGGGTCAGGTTTTGCAGATCGAGAGCGAAGATGACCTGCACGTCGTCGTCCCGGCTGACCATGCCGGCCAGCCAGCGGCCATCCTCCGAGAGTTCGTCGAAGGATTGGTTGACCCGAATGTATTCGTATTGGGCTGGGAAAGTGAAAACTGTGCTGGTGGTCAGCGTATCCACGTCTGTGAATTGCAGCCGGACCACGGTGTCGGCGTTGCTGTCGAAGTGGACGATGGTATGGGCCTGGGCGGGGTGCCAGCGAGGGACGTTCCACTCCGAGGTGTCCAGGTCGTTTACCAGACTCAGGTCGCTCACCCGCCGGACGACGAAGCCCTCTGAGCCGTCGAGCAGCAGGTAGGCGTTGTCGGATGAGAAGGCTTGGAGCTGGGAGTAGATGTGGGTCTCGAATCCGCCGCTCTCGCTGGTGTTGGAAACGCGCCTTAGGGTGGTGCCGAAGACCGGATCCACGAACGGTATCCCCACGGGCTGGAGGGGCAGAGAGATCGGAGCGACGACCAGGTCGGGGTCGGTTATGCCGCCGCTGCCGAGGGTTAGTGTGTCGGTCGGAGTGTCCGTCGGGGTCGTGACGTCCCCTGAGACCGAGACCATCGGTGCGGCCATCTCAGCTACAAGATAGAAGGCCAGGCACGTGGATATGCCCAGGATGGTGATGAATGACTTCTTCATGGAGCGCCTCAGCATGTCTCCCCCCAGTGCACGGCGACCAGCATGATGTCCACGATGTCAATCTTGCCGCTGCCGTCGAGGTCGCAGGCCGGGTCGTAGTTGTCATCGCCTACTGAGCTGTGCCAGCGGCTGGCCACCAGCATGATGTCGGCGATGTCCACGTCGCAGTCGCAGTCCAGGTCGCCGGTGAGGTTGCAGGGAGGGTCCAGCACCTGGAACCAGTTTTCGGCCATCAAGATGTATCCTTCGATATTGGGATGCACCAGGTCGGCCATCAGTGAGGCATCCGCCATACCTGTGCCTGGATCGTAGAAGTCGTCCCAGTTATCGGTAAACCACAGATCCACTCCGGTCAGATCGCTCTCCAGACTGTCGTTGTAGACCGACACCCACAATGACGCCAGTTCAGAGATGAGATTGGGGGGAATGGCCGAAACGATGATCTGGGGGTGGGAATCGTCCGGGTTGGTGTGGGCGGTGACCACATCTACGATGGCCTGCACTTCGGCGACGGTGCTTTCAATCGTCTGCAACTGGGCCAGATCGTTACCCCCGACCAGCAGCAGGACAACGTCTGGATTGTCTTGCGACATCCAGTTCAAATTCTGAAGGTCGGCCAGCACTTGATCGGCTCGATAGCCGCCCACCCCGTGGTTGATCACCTCGAAGCTGCCGATACCGTAGGCCGCGTCGAGCATCACCTGCAGTCGGGCCGGATAGGTGTTCTCCGTCCCAGAGTAGGGGATGCCCTCGGTGATGCTGTTCCCCAGGCAGGACACCACCGAGACCGGCTCATCGCCTGACACGGATACAGCCAGCGCGACTATTCCGGCCACGAGGAGGATGAGGATAAGCATCCTTTTCATGAAGTCTCTCCAAGTTCCCCTACTTCACAGGAACTCAGGGGAACTCATAGGAACTCTGATAG
>CAZQDO010000559.1:0-3424 GCA_964592085.1 uncultured Anaerolineae bacterium
AAGGCCCAGGCAGGCTTTATCGGCACGGCCATCCATAGGTATGGGCTGGGTCAGCGGCATGACCCGTATCGCCGGGGCCATCGCTCCCACCCTGGAGGGCTATCTGCTGCCCATCTCGCTGGTCGCTGCCCTGAGCCTCTATGCCATGGCCTTAGTCGTCGGCGGGCTGGCAGTCCTGGCCCTGGGCACCGAGACCCGGGGGAGGCCCCTGCTGGATACAGCATAGCGAGGGATGTCATTTTGGATGAGGGGATACCATGAAACCGATCCGTCTTTCTGGACATGCCTATGAGAACATGCGCTATCGCGGTGCGAAAGAGGTGGAGGTCATCGGAGCTATTCGGACCGGGATATGGAAGCCGGCCGAGCGGGGACGGTTGGAGTGTCGAAAGGACTTCGCTTATGGGCAGGAATGGAATGGCAGATTTTACGCCACCAAGCAGGTTCGTCCCATCTTCGTGGAGGAAGCTGATGAGATTGTGGTGGTCACCGTGTACGTTTATTACTTCTGATTGGGAGGTATGAGGCCATGAGAATTACATACGATGCCGAAGTGGATGCGCTGTACATCCGTTTCATCGAAACCACCGTCACGACCGAGCATGTAGCCGAAGGTATTGCCATAGACTATGCGGCTGACGGTCGCATCGCTGGCATAGAAATCCTGGATGCGCGCAGACGTTTCGCCGATCCGGAGGTATTTCGGCGAGTAGTGCTGGAAGATGTCGCGCTGGCAAAACCTGCTATGGCTGCGTCATCGTAATGAGATAGGGGGATAGAAGTGGTCATTTTGCTTCCTGTTCTGATTTGGTGGTTGATCGTTCAGATCCTGGCCCTGGCGGCCCTGCCCCTCACCTATCGGCTGTTCAAGAACCTGCCCGATAGGGGCTACACTTTCGCCAAGCCGCTGGGAATCCTGCTGACCAGCTATGTCCTCTGGATCGGGGCCAGCTTCGGCTTCCTGCGCAACAGTTGGGGGGGCATCGTCTTCTCGATCCTGGTGGTGGCTGTATTCTCCTGGTGGTTCTATTCCAGGGGAAACCGAGAGGCGGGGATAGCCAGCTTCCTGCGCGAGAACAGGCGCATGGTCGTCGCCAACGAAGCCCTTTTCGCCCTGGCCTTCGTCCTCTTCGCCCTCTACCGAGCCTACAACCCGGAGATCATGGGCACCGAGAAGCCTATGGAATTCGCCTTCCTCAACGCCATCCTGCGCAGCGACACTTTCCCTCCTCACGATCCCTGGCTCTCTGGCTTCGGCATCAGCTATTACTACTTCGGCTACCTGATGATGGCCATGCTCACCAAGCTGTCGGGTGTGCCTTCCGCCATCGCCTTTAACTTGGCCATCACCCTCCTCTTCGCTCTGACGGTGACGGGGGCCTACTCGCTGGTGTACAATCTCATCGAGGGACGAGGCAATGAGGCGACGAGGCAACGAGGGAAACTCGTCAACTCGTTACTTCATTACCTTATCCCCCTCCTCGGTCCCGTATTCCTCGCCATCCTGGGCAACCTGGAGGCCATCTTTGAGGTGCTCCACTCCAAAGGGCTTGGGTCGGCTGGGTTCTGGAACTGGCTCGACATAAAAGAGCTGGTGAGCAACGGACAGGTAACGGGGAGGTGGTTTGATCTCGGTGGAGGATGGTGGTGGTGGCGTGCCTCTCGCGTCATCCACGACAAGGACCTACTGGGCAGCAGTGTCGAAGTCATTGACGAGTTCCCCTTTTTCAGCTTCATGCTGGGCGACATGCACCCCCACGTGTTGACCCTGCCCTTCGTGCTGCTGGCGCTGGCCCTGGCGCTCAACGTGATCAGGCGGAAGGTTCCAAACTCAAAGCCTCAGACTCCAAACCCGAAACCAGAAACCCGAAACTCAAAACTCCAATCTCTAATATCCAATATCCAACTTCCATTTTCCAACTTCCAGCATCCCCTCCTCTATGCTCTATGCCTGGGGGCATTGGCCTTCCTCAACACCTGGGACTTTCCCATCTACCTGTTGGTGGTGGCGGTGGCCTACGGACTGCACCGCTACGGACACTACGAGAAAGTCAACTGGGCTTTGGTGAGAGACGTGGTCTACACTGCCATTGGGTTGGGGCTTCTGGGGGGCGTTCTTTACCTGCCTTTCTACGTTGGCTTCCAGTCGCAGGCCGGGGGCATCCTGCCCCACATCTTCAACCCCACCAGGCTGCACCAGTACCTGATCTTCTTCGGGCCGTTTCTGTTCGTCGTCGTCGGCTTCATAGCGTTGCTGACGAGGCGGCTGAGAGCCGAGGTCGGAAGCAAGACCCTGGTGAGTAACGGCCTGAACGTTTTGTTTTGGACCATCCTCCTGCCGCCTTTGGCCGTTCTGGGCTCCATCGCGCTGGTCATGTTCACAGCCTCTGGCCAGGCTTTCCTGCGAGACATCCTGCAGAACGAGAGGGTCCGTCAGCAGATTGGCAGGGCTGATTGGGCCTCGTTGCTCAGGAGGCTCGTCACCATCCGTATCGGCAACCCCTGGACCTGGCTCTTCCTGGCCCTGTTGATTGCCTGGGTCGTCGCCCTGCTCTGGGGGAGATTGCGAGCGGGAGGATCTCCTGCGATGGGCGAGGGTCTCCTGACCGAGCCCCTTTCGCCTCGGTCGGGAGACCTTCGGCGATCAAGAAGGATTGCTGAATCGAGATCGAGCACCGTCTTCGTGCTGCTGCTGGTCGTCACCGGCCTGTTGCTCACCCTCACTGTGGAGTTCGTCTACCTGCGGGATACTTTCGGCACGCGCATGAACACCGTGTTCAAGTTCTACTACCAGGCCTGGGTGCTGCTGGCTCTGACCAGCGCCTACGGGGTGTACTATATTGTCCAGAAGGCGAGGGGGCTGGGAAGGGCCTTGTTCCTGGCGGGCTTCGCGGTGCTTTTCGTCCTGGGCATGATCTACCCCGTGGTTGCGGGATTCGACAAGGCCGGCGGCTTTGCCCCTCAGCCGACGTTGGACGGCCTGGCCTGGGTGCGCCGATACTCCCCCGACGAGTACGCCGCTGTCCAATGGCTCAACACCCACGCGCTGGACACGTCGGTCATCCTGGAGGCCACGGGCGGCTCCTTCACCGAGTACGCGCGGGTCTCCAGTCGCACCGGACTGCCTACGCTGGTGGGATGGGGCGGCCACGAGTTGCAGTGGCGGGGAAACTACGAGGAGCCAGGCAAGCGCGAGCCTGACATCAATGCCATCTACGACAGCCTGGACACCCAGCAAGTCTTGACGCTATTGGAAAAATATGATATAACCTATGTCTACGCGGGCTCCCTGGAGCGAGGCAAGTACAGCCCGGCGGCCCTGGCCAAGTTCGACCGCTTCATGGACGTGGCTTTCCAGCAGGGCAACGTGACCATCTATAAGCGGCGTCCGTAGTACCTTACCGGTGAAATTCTTGCACATTGG
>CAZQDO010000560.1:0-2227 GCA_964592085.1 uncultured Anaerolineae bacterium
GGCTCCAGAGGAAGCCCTGGCCAACGAGACCATCGAGTATGAGATCAGCGTCGAAAACACCGGCCTGGTGGCAGCCCACAACACCGTTCTGACCGACGTCCTGCCCCTGGATGACGCGACCTACATCCCCGGCAGCGCCTCGCATGGCGGTGCGGTGGGCGACTCGACCGTCGTTTGTTGGCGCCTGGGCGACGTAGAGCCCGGCCAGGCAGTGACGCGCCGCTTCCAGGTCCAGGTGCACTCTACCGGGGGCGTGACGCAGACGTTGGTCTACAACGAGGCCGAAGCCAGCGCCGATCGTGCCGAGCGGGCCTGGGACAGCGCCATCACCGTCGTGCCCCGGCCGGTGCTCAGCCTGGCCAAGAGCGCCACGACCGCGACCAGCCCGGGCGAGACGATCACCTACACCCTGTCAGGCAGTAACGACGGCCCCGGCCTGGCGCGCCAGGCGGTGTTGGAAGACGTGGTGCCAGGGGATCTGGTGGTGGTCGAGGCGAGCATCGGCGATGGTGGCTACTACGCCGCCGACCGGCACGCCGTCGTCTGGCCGCTGGGCGACCTGGAAGAGGGAGCTACAGTAGAGCGCTCGTTTGAGGCCATCGTGCCCCTCAACGTGCGCCCTCGAGGGCAGGAGCTGGATAACGTGGCCCATATCATCTCGCCTGACGCGGTACCGGCCTCGGCGCACGCCAGCACAATCGTTACCAGCACCTTCACCGTGGTCGGCCTGAAGCTGGCCACTCCCTACGCCGAGCCGGGCGGACGCATCGACTACACGCTGCAAGTACACAATGGCAGCCCCAACGTCGCTGCCAATGTGATCGTCCGTGATCCACTGCCCGAGTACACGACCTACATCACCGGCACGGCATCCATGCCGCCGGCCTTCGAGAACGGCGGGCGCGACCTGGTGTGGAACATCGGCACCATGGCCTCGGGCGAGACGGCCGAGATACGTTTCTCGGTGCAGGTAGATGACCCGGTGCCCGATTGGCTGGACCGGGCCGTCAACGTCGCCAACGTGTCGTACAGCGGCGGGAGCTTAGAGGTGCGGGCCATGACCCGGTTGCCGGGTGCGCATATCGAGGAGCAGGCAGAACCAACTCCCGATTCCCCGACACCCACGCCCGCACCGCCTCTTCCGGGTGCGCCGACGCCGACCCCTATTCCACCCCGGCCGCCGGTAGTGGATCCTCCTGCCGTGTCGCCGACACCAGGGCCTACGCCGACAGCAAGGCCGACACGGCTCCCCGGCCCAGGGCTGAGCAAGTCGGTTTCTCCTGCAGTGGTTGAAGCGGGACAAGTGATCACCATCACCTGGACGCTGGTTTTCTCCAACCCGACGCCGCTGACGGTGGGCAGGGTGACGGTGCGTGACCCGCTGCCGGTCGGGTTGGCCTACCTGGACAGCATCGCCAGCCAGGGCAGCGTGGAAATCACGGGGGGCCTGACGAATACGATGGTGGTGGCTCACCTGGGCGACGTGGACGGCGGCGGCCGGGCGGAGGTCACCATCCACACCCTGGTGCTCTCCGATACGGTGGGCGGCACGGTATACACCAATACCGCCAGCTACAGTGCACTCAACGCCGACCCGGGCACGTCGAACCAGGCCGTGCTGGTCGTCGAAGGGGCGACCATTCTGCCGGTGACGGGTGGGCTGCTCGACCCGCGCACTCCAGAGGGCAGGCTGACGTGGGGCGGCCTTCTGATGTTGGTCATCCCCGGCGGCGCGATGGCCCTCTTACGTCGCCGGTCAGGTAAGCGGGCAAGAGGTTAAGCGAAGAGAGACTTGAATTCTGTTGAGGAGACGTAGGATGAATCTCAAACTACAAATCAGAAGAAGCCTTGCAATTACTTTCGTGGTGGGGTTGCTTATGGCAGCGGGGGTTCCCGCTGCCTGGGCGGACCCCTATACGTGCGAGCCCGTGTGGTCGAAGACGGGAGAATATCTGTACAGCAACTTTGGCTGGCAGGTCGGCTTCGCCAACCTGAACGGCGACAGTTACATCGACCTGGTGGTAACTGCGCCCTATGGGAGTGCCGTCGTTCCCACCAATTGGGACACAGGCCTCACATTTGTCTACTACGGCACAGCCAGCGGGTATGGCACCACGCATGGTTGGATGTGGGAAACTCCTGCAAGTGGCCAGGGCCCGAACCTGGCAGGTATCGGCTTGGCCCTGGGAGACTTAAATGGCGATGGCTATGACGACGTGGCCATAGG
>CAZQDO010000560.1:2237-3414 GCA_964592085.1 uncultured Anaerolineae bacterium
CCTCCTACCCCGGCAAGGTCTATGTCTTCTACGGCTCATCCAGCGGTTTGAACAGCAGCTACGACTGGATAAATGATGTAGGCGATAATGGCTATAACGCTCGGACCGGCGAAAGCCTGGTTATCGGCGACTTCAACGGGGATAGCTATGCTGACCTGGCTGTAGGCTCCCCGCAATACGACAACGGTCAGTCTCAGGAGGGGGCGGTTTTTGTATGGAGCGGTTCCTCCGCTGGTCTATCAACCGGGAGCGCAGATTGGTTCGCGGAATCCGATCAGGAAAACGCTCATTTGGGATATTACATGGCCGCTGGTGATGTCGATGGTGATGGCTACGACGACCTGGTGGCAGGCGCGCCCGAATATGATTTCTACGGGACCGATGACGGAGCTGTATTCCTGTGGCAGGGGTCGGGCTCCGGCCTGGGTGCGGACGGGAATCCGAGCGACGCCGATTGGTCAGCCGGAGATGAAAATGCCGGTGCGTCTGCGTTCGGTGGAGGCCACGCGATCACCCTTGGAGACTTCAACGGTGACACCTATGATGACGTAGCTGTAGGCAGCTACAACCGGAACACGGTGTATATCTGGAATAGCTCGGCGACCGGCATGGGGAGCACCGGTAATTCCGGCAATTCCGCCCAAACCATCACCGAGACGCAAAGCGGGGCGGAGTTTGGTTATACCCTTGCCGCCGACGACGCAAACGGCGACGGTTATGAAGATCTGGCTATCGGCGCGCCCGGTTACGACGCACCCGAGATAGGTGGGGCGGACCCCGGATATGTCTGGATTCGGCACGGGTCTGGGGCCGGGTTAGGCCCGTCGGTTTTTGGTGCCACTACCACGGCGAGCTGGCCAATACAAAACTATTTTGGTAAGGCCATCGACTTTGGCGACATCAACAACGATGGCCAACTCGACGTGGTGATCGGGGCTCCTGAGTTTGTCGGAGCAGGCACCCTGGGGGAAGGACATGCCTTTATCTACTACTACGATGCCACCACTCCCACCAATCCGACCATCATCACGGAGACGAACGGCGTCCCGGACGACACCTGGCAGGATACGGTCAGCGATCCCGACTTCACCTGGTCGGGGGCAAACGACAATATAGGCATCCGGCAATATCACTACTATTGGGGCACCAACCCGGATGGGGCGCCCTCCTCCACCAC
>CAZQDO010000561.1:0-3380 GCA_964592085.1 uncultured Anaerolineae bacterium
CGCTTCCTCAGCACCGTCTAACTCGATGCACTCAAAGCTGAGCGCACACCCACACGGATACTCATGCGGTTCCACCTTGCACCCCCTCACGTTTCACGCATCACGCATCACGTTTCACTGGTGACACAACCGCCAACCTGGTTGGCCACGCCTGTCACCAGCCCCGAGAAAACACATCCTCCAACCGCCCACCCGCTCGGCCCAGCCGGGCCGTGAGCCGCGACCGCTCAGCCTGAAGAGCGGCGTACTCCTTCGTGCGCTCGATGCGCGCCCTTACCTGCTCGACATCGCCCTTGCGCACATACTTGCGGCGCTTGACCCCCGCCTCGCGGGCATACGCCGTGGGCCATATCAGCACGTGACCCACTACCCGGCCATCCTCTTTTCGCTCCGACAGGCCCGGCACCACCGGTTGAGCGTCGCCGTCCAGGAAGACACCTACGTCACAGAGTGACGCCATCTCAACCGAGACCGCATCGATGCGATCCTCCAAAGTGAGTAACTCACCGATAATCGCGTTGATCTTGTCTGCGTGGGGAACTTCATCGCCCACAAATCTCTGCTCACCCACCACAGCACCCCCTCACGTTTCACGCATCACGTTTCACGTTTCTTTCACGTTTTCCGAACTATTTGGAATCAGTAGATCAAAAAGAACTATAAAAAGAACTACATGATTCCTTATTACAACTGTCATTTTGACAGTTAGAATCAACTGTCATTCTGACAGGTACAAGCCGCTTCTAACTGTCATTTTGACAGGTAGAAAACTTGTTGCATTTCTCCCGATCCTCCGGCGTCAACGGTTCATCCAGCCGTACTTTCCACAGCGTCGTCTCGTTGACCTCCCGGCCCTGCCTCCTTGAGTAGCGCCGTACCGTCGTCGTCTCTAGGATGAACTCCCCAATCAGCGCCGCCCTTGCTTTTGCTTCCGCCAGCTTCTTTTTGTCTTTGGGCCACTTCTCCGGATCCTTCGGCAGTGGAAAAAGCTCGCGGTACACCGTACGCTCCGACACGCTCACCGCCGCGCCCAGCTCAGCCAGAGTCACCTTGCACGTGTCGCGGCTTTTGTCCGGCTGCTTTGGCCGGTAGTAACAGCGTTGACGCAGCTCCAAGATGAGCAGCCAGGCGGTACGGCCCAGCAAAGGTAGCCACTTCCGGCGAAAATATTGCGTTCCCACGAACACCTTGTCCGGCTCGACGATCTCGTTATAGGTCCGCACCCGAATCCCTTCGAGTTCCATCTCCTCCTGCTGGAGCTCGGCCTCAGTCACCGTCCGCCGTTCCACCGGTTCTGGTTCCCGTGCTATCACCTGGAACTTTACAGCCACTGGCTGACCTAAAATGCTGGCCAGCGTACGCTCGATCGTCAGCCTGAGCCGTTGCTCCAGCCAGTCACGCGCAAAGCCGTTCTGCACGCCGATGATGTACGTCCCATCCTCGCAGCCAAGCACTTGGGTTCGCGCCAGCCACGTCTCAAACGTCGCTTTCGTCATCTGCAGGCGAAGCTCTTCAAGCGCAGCCTCCCAGGTCTTTTCCGGCGAGTGAGCATCGCTCATCCGTCCTCTTCTCCTTCACCCCCCTCGTCCATCGGCCCCGGCGCCGCTTCCAGGCCATCTACAATCAGCTTGGCTGACTTATCCATTGCCACCAGCAACGCCAGCACCAGATCATAATTGCGCTCCCTAAGCGCCCGCTTCGCCTCGCGGACCAAAGCACGGATATCCCCTGCTTGGTCCATCGCCTCTTTTCGGTGCCTGTTCGCTACAGGCGGCCATGGTTTTGGTTCATACCCCATCTCCCTCCCCCTCTAGATACCCGTTTGCCTTGCGTCGCCGACGTGCGTGGTTGATCAACGAGCGCGTTATGATAGGCGCGCCCGCGAAGACAAAGGCCCCGCACACGCGCAGCCAGGCCCGCCAATCCAGCAGGAAGCCGAGCCCGCCTAACACATAAAGAACTCCGAAAAACACGGTTACCCACGTGTTGTCAGAGAACGATTCCGGCCAAAACCTACACCACAACTGCAACACCACCGCGTACAACAAGCTGAGCAACAACAGAGCGACGAACACTTTCCAGTCTATGGGTCTGAAGACCTGGAAAATCGAGACGAAATCCATGAGCAATCCTCCTTGAATTTGCGCGGAAACCGCGTGAAAATGAAACATTTGTGCTAAAATGAAATAATGCAATAAGCTAACTTTGGAGCCTACTCGCGGGTATAATGTGCGGAATTGCCACCAATTGTGCTAAGCTCACTGTCAACAACGAGGAGGAGGAAGTCACATGCAGCAAACAGCCACCAGACCCATCCGCATCGCTGAGCCCAGCATGCATCCACTTCACTTCCATATCGCCGACTTCCTACACGCCAAGGCGACCAAAGCACCCAAGACACAAGCCTTCTACGAACTCGCGCTCAGGCTCTATCGCGACCACGTCGGCAGGCACTGGCCACCCACCGATAGCTCGATCAACTCATTCCTGGCAGCTTGCAAACAGCGGGGATGCCGAGACTCGACGGTGCATGACTACTTCACAGCGATCAGAGCGTGGTGCAATTGGTTGCACCGCAGAGGGAAAATTGGGGAAAATCCAATTGACTTCGTGGAGACACCCCGGAGACCCAAAATACTGCCCCGCGCACCTCGTGCCGCGGATGTGGCACGGCTATTCGAGGTCCTGGAGGCTGCTGCCAAGCTCGGCAAGTGGAACCATGTCAGAGACAAGGCCCTCTTCAACTTGCTTTATGAAACAGGCATGAGAGTGGGGGAAGCGGTCAGTCTGGAGATAGGCGACCTAAGCCCGCGCTTCGGGGCTGCCGTACTAAGAAACACAAAGACGGACGAGGATAGAGTCGCAGTCTTTGACGAAGAAACTGGCAGAGATATACTTCGCTGGCTACGTCTGCGAGAGGGAATGCAACTGCCCGCCGACTTGCAGATTGTGTTCATCTCGCAACATCGACGCTATCAAACCGCCGGGCCACTAACCGGCGACGGAGTACGCCACGCACTGCGGCGCTGGTGTCAACGCGCCGGGATATCCCCTATCCACCCGCATGCGCTGAGACACGCCCACGCCATTCACTACCTACGCGCCGGCGGCGATCTCCTGGACCTGCAAAAGCAGCTAGGCCACCACAACCTGAGCACCACACAGCGCTACACAAAGTGCCTGGGCGCCGGTCGGCGCGAACGTCATGCCAGACACAGCCCACGCACAAACCTCTCCCAAATCGTCGCCGACGAAACCATCGACGACCTGGATTTGTACCTACTGATCACAGATCAGGCGACGCAAACCCAAGATTAGTCGTTACAATTCCCCCTACCTACTTCGAATCAGTAGGTTGGGGGTTCGAATCCCTCCTGGGG
>CAZQDO010000562.1:0-3330 GCA_964592085.1 uncultured Anaerolineae bacterium
ACTCTACTATCCAAAAGAGCTGCCCTGTAATCAGGGCGGCTTTCCATGAAAAGCAAAGCGGGCCTCACTCACCCCTGAGCGAGGCCCGCTTCGTTAACGCTAACCGCTGCTGTTCGCAGCTACCCGTCAGCCGCTACTTTCGCCTCTCCCCTCGTCACTCCCAGCATACACAGGATGGCCAGGGCATAGAAGGCTGGCGTGGCGATAAAGATCAGGTTGTAGTCGCCGCCGCCCCACTCCACGATGTAGCCGTTGATGGCCGGCCCGGCCACGGACGCCAACTGCGAGGCGATGTAATACAGCCCCGTGTAAATCCCCAGGTCAGCGTCGGAAGCCGAGGTGTCCACCACCATGGGCAGCGTGTTGATGTTGACCAGCGACAGGCTGATCCCCCCAGCTATCATGAAGCCCCAGATCAGCGTGGCGTTGCGCAGCACAAAGTTGGCCAGCAGCAACACGCCGAAGATGGCCATGCCCGTGATGATCGTCCGCCGCCGGCCAAAACGGGCGGCGATGAAGCCAGAGGGTATGGCGAAGGCCAGCGCTGCCAGCGACGCCACTCCCATCAGCAACGGCGCTGTGCCCGTGGACATCCCCAGCTCGCTCACCCCGTAGGATGAGAGGAATGCCTCGATTGCGGTGCCGCCGACGAACCAGCAGAAAATCGCCCCCATCAGAAACGCCAGGCTGCGGCGGGCCTCTGGCGAGATGCGCTTGATGCCGCGCAGCGCGCCCAATCCCTCCTCCTCGCGGGATGCGACTTCGAACTCCCGCGGCTCCTTGACGGAGAACAGCAGCATCAGCACCGCCGCGATCATCAGCACGCCGCCAAAGATGAAGGGCACGATGTGTCCCATCCCGTACAGAAAACCGCTGCCCAGCGTGGCGATCAATGTCCCCAGGCCTCCCATCAGGTTGATGACGCCGTTGGCCTGGGAGCGCAGCGGGCTGGGCGTCAGGTCGGGCATGAGGGCGACCACGGGCGTGCGAAAGCCGGCCATCGCCGTCAGGAAGACGCCCACGGCGATCATGAACAGCGCCAGCGGCGTGCCCAGGCGATCCACCTGCCCGCTGAGCTCGGGCGGGATCATCCGAAGCGTCACGGGGATCAGGATGAAGGCTGCGACCGCGATGGGGGCGAGGACGAGGATGAAGGGCATGCGGCGGCCAAAGCGGGTCCAGACCCGGTCGGACCAGATGCCGATCAGCGGCAAGAGGAAGAAGGCGGCGATGTTGTCCAGCGTCATGATCACGCCCGTCAGACCAGCGCCAAGCCCGAAGCCCACTTCCCCAGGCGCGTCAAACGTGGGGTTGCCTGCTTGCAAATATATCGGCACGTAAGAGTTATAGAGCGTCCACAGCACACTGATGCCAAAAAAGCCAAAACCAATAAGAAACGTCTTTTTATAATCCAATTTAAGGTTCACCGCGGGCCTCCTAAGCAAGATGGTATCATTATAACATCAATCCAGGGGCAGGGCAAATCTGACCGGATGCCCTGGTTCTGATTTTGTCAAATGGCCGAAAAATGCTATAATCAGTTGCGCAGGAGGAAGGTGGATGCACTTGATGCACTGGCAGTACAATCCTTACGTGTTACCCTTACTTGTAGCAGCGGCGGTATCGGCTGCTATTGCGTTTTTTGCTTGGCGCCGCCGCCCAGCCCCCGGAGCGACGCCATTGAGTTGCCTCATGCTGGCTGCGACGGAGTGGTCTCTGGGGTATGCGTTGGGCATGGCCAGTGCCGACCTGCCGGCCAAAGTCTTTTGGGCCAAAGTTCAGTACTTTGGGATTGTCGCTGTGCCTGCCATGTGGTTGGGCCTCTCCCTCCAATACACGAACCAAAAAAGGTGGCCGACGCGCCGTAAACGGGTTCTGTTGGCAGTGATACCTCTTCTTACCCTGTTACTGGCCTGGACTAACGAAAGCCACGGTCTGATCTGGAGCGACACCAGATTGTATACTAGCGGGTCATTTCCGGTGCTGTATCTGAGTTATGGTGCGTTTTTCTGGGTCTGGGTGAGCTATTCTTACTTGTTGGTCTTGCTCGGCTCTCTCCTGCTTCTCCAGGCGGTTGCTCGTTCACCGCATCTGTATCGCCAACAAGCCATCGCCTTGCTGATTGCTGCCCTGGCACCGTGGACAGGAAACATGTTGCGAATCTCAGATTGGAATCCCTTTCCCCATCTGGACCTGACGAACTTTGCTTTCACCCTGTCAGGTCTGGCGGCTGCCTGGGCTCTGTTTCGCTTTCATTTGTTGGACATCGTGCCGGTAGCGCGCGACGCCGTTATCGAAAGCATGAGGGATGGGGTGATCGTGCTGGATGTGCAACACCGTATCGTGGACATCAATCCCGCAGCACAACAGATCATTGGCCAGTCTGCCGTGAAGGCGATTGGGCGATCCGCCACCGAGGTGTTAGCCGGTCGGCTCTCCGAAGTCGTGGTTGGGTGCTTCCGCGACGAAAAGGAGGCACAGGAAGAGATTGACGTGGGAGAAGGTGAGACGCAATGCAGGTTTGACATGCGCATCTCACGGCTCCGTGATCGGAATGGCCGTCTCACCGGCTGCCTGGTTGTCTTGCGTGACATCACCGGGCGCCAGCGAGCGGAGGAAATCATCAAACACATGGCCTACCACGACGACCTTACCGACCTGCCCAACCGACGGTTGTTCGAAGACCGTCTCAACTTAGCGAGGGCTCAAGCCCACCGCAACCAGCAAAAGTTGGCCGTGATGTTGCTCGACCTGGATCATTTCAAAGATGTCAACGATACTTTGGGGCACAACGTGGGAGACCAGTTGCTGCAAGCTGTCGGCAATCGTCTGACAGGGCTTCTGCGCAAGGGCGATACCGTCGCCCGTATGGGGGGCGACGAATTCATGCTGTTGCTGCCAGAAATCGCCAGGATGGAAGATGCGGCCAAAGTTGCCCGGAAGATTCTGGAAGCTTTTCGAGAGCCATTCGCCTTCGACGGTCATGAGCTTCATATCACCGCCAGCATCGGTGTGGCCTTGTATCCTGACGATGGTGAGGATAGCGATACTTTAGTGAAGAACGCCGACATCGCCATGTACCGGGCCAAGGAAAAGGGCCGGGACAACTACCAACACTACACTCTGACTGTGGGTATAGAAGACCCATAATGACCGGGCCAGCTTCCAGCGATCAGGGAAACCGGTGGTCTCCCTGCTAAGTGTTGCTGGCTTATCAGTTTCCACTTGTGCTATTCTGCTCCCGCTGGATCGCCAGTCTCAGTGGATCCAAAATTGCTCTAAGGGGATTGTCAAATCCCCGCTCTGGGCCTGGATCTGGCGATCCAGGCC
>CAZQDO010000563.1:0-3327 GCA_964592085.1 uncultured Anaerolineae bacterium
ATAGCCCTGGAGCACTCTCAGCGGGTTGAAATCGCCGAAGTGTCGAAAATAAGCTAAGCTTAACGTTCCGGAGCACAAGCCCTGCAGCGCATAGCGTGTGTAAGCTAGCCAATGGCGAAGATCAGGAGAGTAAAAGATGCTTACAAAGACCGTTGATGTACATGAAGCACAGACCAACTTCACAAAACTATTGGCTCTATTGAACTTCGTGCAAACAAAGGAACACTCGGCACCTCAAAGACGCGCGAATTTGACTGGGAGTGTTCCGTTATCAACACGAAAGTCAATAGTGCTGGAGGGCACGGAAGTTATCTTGACCCAGGACAGCACATTCATTGCCCGTCTAGTGCCGATAGTGTCACCAACTGGACCACGCGAGGCGGGATTGCACAGGGGGGCTATCTGGACTAGTTATGAAGAAAAACTCGATGCGACCGACACCTTGCCCTTTTTGCTGACCATCGCCGGTCTGGGTAGTTCGGGGCAGGGGGATGTTGCGGAGCACGATGAGGAGATCCTGGCGGCGGAAATAGATCCACTCGTCAAAGGGCAAAATCCCCCCAGAAATCAGTGAAGTTCAGAAGGATCAGTGATTCAGCGCTTCCAGGCAGGCTCAGACCCTTTGGGTTCCGAAAACCCGAAGGTCTCTTGAACGGAGAACCCCCATGCCCCGAAACATCGTTGCCTTCCCCCATCTGAGCATGTTGACCCGCGAGCAATGCGAGATCATCCACCGCGCTTCGCTGGAGATACTGCGCCGCACCGGGGTGCGGGTGTATCACGACGGTGCGCTGGCACTGCTGCGCGAGACGGATGCTGTGATCACCGACGGCAATCTGGTTCACTTGCCCGCCGGCTTGGTAGAATGGGCACTGAAGCAGGCGCTGTCGCGCATCGTCCTTTGCAAGCGAGGGAGCAGCGAGGTGGCGGTGGCACTCGAAGGGCGGACGGTCAACTTCGGCCCCGGCTCCGATTGCCCCAACTATCTCGATCCCCGCAGCGGCCAGCGGCGCCCGTTCACCGCCGCCGACGCGGTGGATTGCCTCCACGTGTGCGACGCCCTGCCGGAGATGGCCTTCGTGATGAGCATGGGCATCCCTTCCGACTCAGATGGGGCCAACGTCTACCGGCAGCAGTACGCGCTGATGCTGGAGCACACCACCAAGCCTGCCGTGTTCGTCTGCGACGACCGCGCTGATTGCGAGGCCATCGCCGCCATGGCCGCCGCGGCTGCCGGGGGCATGGCACAGTTGCGACTCAATCCCACCCTGCTCCTCTACTCCGAGCCTACCACGCCGCTGCAGCACAGCGAGACGGCCACGGGCAAGCTGTTGTACATGGCAGAGCAAAGCTTGCCCATCGTCCATTCGCCCGCGCCGATGATGGGTGGCACGGCGCCGGTCACGCTGGCCGGCGGGCTGGCGTTGGGCAACGCCGAGGTGCTGAGCAGCCTGGTGATCCACCAGCTCCAGCGGCCCGGCGCGCCCTTCGTCTACGGCAGCGGGCTGCACCATATTGACATGAAGACGTCCATCAGCGTCTACGGCGCGCCGGAGTTTCAGTTGGCGCGGGTGGCTGTGGCCGATATGGGTCGCTTCTACGGCTTGCCCACCTGGGGATACGCCGGCCACTCTGATAGCTGCGTCATGGACGAACAGGCGGCAGCCGACGCTGACTTTTCCGTGCTGATCGCATTGCTGGCAGGACACAACCTGGTGCACGACGTCGGCTACCTGGAGGCGGGGCTGACCACCTCGCCGGAGATAATCGTCTTCACCGACGAGGTCATCGCCATGATGCGCCGCTTCGTGGGGGGCTTTTCGCTGGATGCAGAATCGCTGGCGCTGGACGTCATCCACCAGGTGGGGCCGGGGGGCGACTTCCTCACCGCCGAGCACACCCTGCGCCACTTCCGCGAGCTGTGGCAGCCGACACTGTGGGATCGGCAGCGGGCCGACGCCTGGAGTGCAGCCGGCGGAAAGCGGTTGGGCGACCGCCTGCGGGACAAGACCGTCAGCCTGATGGAAAGCCACCAGCCGGAGTCGCTGCCCGATGCTGTTCGGGCGGAAATCACCTACATCCTAAGCGGGCAAGGCCATCCACTGGGTCAAGGCGAGGCGTAGCAGTCCCAGTGCGCTGAGTTCGAGGAGGGTAGCCAACAACCCCAACGACAGAGGCACAAAGGCATCGCGCCAACTCTCGGCTTTGTTCTCCCGCCGGGTTACGATCAACACGATCATGGTGTTGACGAGGGTCAGCATGACCAATACCCCCAGGACGCTCAAGGCGGCTACGGGGTACAGTAGAAAACTGGCCTGTGTCTGAACGATCCAAACGAGCAGCGCGGCTGGGATCAAAAGATAGCCCAATTCACGGAAGTTGCGAATCGCTCTTTCATTGTCGGTATCCTTCCAGAGGAGGAAGCTAAAGAGGGGATAGACGATGACGCTTAGAGCCAGCCCCTGTAGAACACCGGTGATGAAGCGAAAGAGATTGTGGGGCTGGTAGAAGTGGGGAGTGTGGGGGAGGAGGGTCAGGAAAGAATTGAGGCCATCAATGCCCCATAGAGCGATGAAACCGATCAGGGAAGCCAAGACCTGACTAGGGGGCAGCCCGCTGGCCCGCCACCTCCTCAGAGTGGCCAGGCCCAGAAAACCCAGTAGAGCGCCCAGATAGGTCCCCGTGCAGCGAGCGCAGAGCGGAAGCTGTCTCCCGCTGATGATGAAAGAGTGGCTGGGTATTTGCCCGCACGCCCCCGCAGCAAGTAAGGTGAGGACGTCAAAAAAACCGCTGATCTCCATATCCCTTCAGATTATACAGTCGAACGGAGGTTAGGTCAACCCTCCATAGAGACCTGGGCGCAAATCACAACATAAGACAAAGCTATCTCTGAATACACCTGAGCGGTAGAAGACAACGAAGATTCTCTGTAGCTGCCGAAGGCTTACTTGCATTGGCAAGGGTTTGCTTTCGGTTTTTTGTTTCTAACTTGAGTTTAGCCGAAAGGTTAAAAAGACGCAAGCTGAGCTTGACGCAGGTAGCCTTTTGTAATATACTGTATCGGCCAGAGGTCGCGCTTTTAGAAAAGGCGGATTGAGGGCAAAAAAGCTGACCATTTTCAAGGAGGATACCAAAGTGAAAAACGACAAACGAATACTTGCCCCACGGCTCGACTACCGACCCGTAGAGGAGCGGATCAAGGATTTCGACGAGGCGTGCCTGGGCTTCTCTCCGGAGACAGCCCGCCTGGAGGCATCTCGCTGTATCCAGTGCCCCTCACCTCAACCCTGTATGCTGGCCTGCCCGTTGCACAACGACATCCCCGGC
>CAZQDO010000564.1:0-3323 GCA_964592085.1 uncultured Anaerolineae bacterium
GTTCAGCACTTGGGTGTGGACTTCGTGGGTCTCTGCCTACCATCTGAACTACCTGCGCCTCAGCGTCCTCCTATCCCAGTCGACCTGCCCTGGCAGGGCGGGGAGGAAATCACGGTGCGGGGACAGATCTATGTGCTTCACGACCCGGTGGACGAAACTCAGTCACCGGACCGCAGCTATGTCCGGCGCCGGGCCAAGGCCTGGCAGCCGGATGCTGACCGTTTGGTCTGGCTCAAGCAGGTGCGGGTGAGGCGCGCGACCCCGTCGGCCAAAAGGGCCTGGGACATGTTGAAGCGCGAGGGCCAACTGCTGGCCAAATTCGAGAACACGACTAACGCACATTTTCCCCGCCGGCTGGACTGGGATGCTGATGAGAGGCTGGCGACGCTGGTCTATGCTGTCGTCTCCGAGAGAACCTTGGCCCAGGTCTTTGGGCCGCTCGACAAGCCACTGGATGCAGCCCGCGCCTTGCGTCTACTGCGCAGTATGCGCTCATTGTGTGATATGTTGGGTGTGCTCCATCGGGAGAAGCTGTCTCATCGCCACCTGACGCCGGAGGACATCGTTCTGATGCAAGGTCAGCGTGACTGGGCTGTGCTGCAAGACCTGGGCTTGGCAACCCAGCCGCCTGTGCCTGACGAAGGACCGTCCCTCTATCGCGCACCGGAGCAAGCTCGTCTAGATAAACTGACCTTGCCCGGCCCGCGTACCGATATCTACCAAGTGGGCGCTGTGCTCTACCACTTTCTGGCAGGTCGTCCACCGGCCGCGTTCCTGGCGGGGATAGAACCGCCGAGCACCTGGAGTCACTCCTTGTCATCCGAACTGGATGAAACGATCTTGAAAGCGCTGGCCGAAAACCCAGGTGACCGCTGGCCCAGCATCGGCGACTTTGGCAAGGCCTTGAATGAGGCTGCCAACCAGCTCCAAAATCAGCTAAGAGGAGAAGGGTGAACACGCGCGAGTGCTCTTTAGGGCCAATTCATTTGGTGCTGTATCGGGAGATCTGGCAGGCTATGCCGGCGCAAAAGGAAAGATTCGCCCGCTGGCCAGCCACGCCCGCCGATGTGGGGGCCGACCTTCGCGCCTTCGAGCAGGGTGTGCCGGCCCTGGCGCAGTTGGGGCGCGGTCAGCACGAAGGCCAGAAGCAGCTCTTGCTATGTACCCCGACCTATTGCTTCTTGGCTGTCCCTTCTGACAAGGGAGATGCCTACTTCGTGCCCTGGATGCAGCCTTTAGGTCTGCACGAGCATGAGCGACTGGCCCGGGGAGCGCTCCTACTCAAGGCAATGGGATGGCACGTGCATACGGGGTATGACACCATCCCTCCGAATAGCAAAAATGCCTTTTCCCGGATCTGGAGCGCCTGGCAATCCCTCCAGGATGAACTAAAGGACGTATCACCGCCAGCGTATGCCTTCACCCCAAGCCACGATAGCTATCTCAACACACTTGACAAACTGATTGAAGTGACTCGCCAATTGGTGCACGACAGGGCCGCCCTGGAATCACCCATCGGCTATCGCCAGGTGGAGGCGGTCGGCGAGGTTCGTCAGACAGCACGCGATATCTACGCCTTCCAGTTGGTCGCGCGGGCACCGCGATTGAACCAGGGAGATTTCCTGCGGCTGCGCGACGCCCCTGACTTACGTGGACGGGTGGTCTCGTTAGAAGGGCCTCGGCTAACTGTGAAGTTCGAGACGCCGGTGGATCGTCGGCGTATTCCCGAGCAGGGTGTTCTTGAGCGAACTGTGTCTGACAAGCCTTTCCGTATTCAGCAAGCTGCGGTCGAGGCGCTGCGTGCTGGCGAGGCTAAGAACCCGCATCTCTTGCCAGTTCTGGTAGATGGCGACTATCAAATCTATCACTCACCCACGGTCAATCCGGGCGTCGAGCTGAACGCTGCCCAAGCTGAAGCCTTCCAGCGCTCGCTTACCGTGCCCGATTTGCTGCTGGTGCTCGGGCCGCCTGGCACCGGCAAGACCCAAACCATCGCTGAGATTGTGCGCCAGCACGGTTTGGGGCATCGTCGTGTGCTGATAACCGCCAAGACCCACAAAGCGGTGGACAACGTGCTGGAGCGAGTCCTGGAGGAGTCGCCGGAATTGATCCTGGTGCGCATTGGGCACGAGGATCGTGTATCGGAAAGGGGCAGGGACCTGCTCATCGATGCCCAGGCACGCACGTTGCAGGCCAAGATTCTGGAGCGGACCGAGGCCTATGCCAAGACATTGGGTGGCATCGTAACGCACTTGGATGAGGTTGACCATTTTGTCGAAGGCTTTTCAGAGAAGATTGACAAGCTAGAAGAAACTGGGACATGCTTGCAGGATGCCGAGCGGGAGTATGAGGCGGCTGAGGAGCATATCAAAGCTCAATACGGGCAGGAGATGCAGCGCCTGTATGCCTCCTTGAGAAAGCAGGCCGGTCGTGTCCAACGTCTGGAGAAGAGGCTTGGCAACTTGAACCAGCGTAAGGCGTTCGCCCAGGCCAGACGAGATATGCCGCTCTTAGGCCCATTCTGGGCGTGGTGGCAGGGACGCCTGGTACGTCGCATAAGCCAGTATCAGACTGAGTACCGCCAGGCTCAGGCCAGTTATGACAGTGACTCGCGTGCCTTCCTGAATGCTTTTCACGGTCCGCGCGGCGCGCGCCAGAAGCCTGAATTTCTCGACCTGGAAGGGAGGGTACGCGCGGCGTCGGACAAGCATCAAACTGCTACCCGGGCTGCTGCTGACCTGGCACAACGCCTGGACCAGGGCATAGCCGGCCTGGTTACCTCCCGCCCACCGGCGGAGCCATTCAGCCCCGTGGTGCTGCGGCGCTATCTAGCTTGGTTCCGTGACGTTATCCCACTGCTCCAGCGCCGACACTCTATCCTGGATGATTGGCGGACGCGTCTGGAGTCGCGGACTGAGGAGCTCTACCCGGTAATAATTCGTTTCGCTGATGCGGTAGGGGCCACCTGCATTGGCGTTGCCACCGATGACAACTTTGCGGATGTAGATTTCGACCTGGCTGTCGCCGATGAAGCTGGTCAGATTGGCCTCCCCGACCTGCTGGTACCTCTGGTGCGTGCGGAGCGGGCCTTACTGGTAGGCGACCATCACCAGTTGCCCCCCTTTGTAGAGAACGAGGTACAGGGCTGGTTGGAGACGGTCAGGCCCGAGTCGTTACTGGACCTGAGTTGGGTGGATGAAGAGGGGACGGAAACCGAGGCGGTCACCGGTCTGCTGACCCAGAGTGCCTTCGAATTGCTTTTCCCGAAGGCTGAAAAGTCCCACGTCGTGCGCCTTGACCGGCAGTATCGCATGCCCCAGGCC
>CAZQDO010000565.1:0-3319 GCA_964592085.1 uncultured Anaerolineae bacterium
TTGATTCACGACGAGCAAAAACGATCCGTGTCAAAGTCTCGTTGTAGTACTAGCAGGTTCGATAGATGCTGATCGGCGTAAACGAAATAGCTGGGAATCTAGGCGCACTAGCCACGCGTATCATGTCGTTTATTACAAGAGCCACCTTCTCAAAAGCATCTTCCATTTCGTTCCCAATTGGAATGGGCAGTGGTTCGTCTGGGATGACAGATACGTTGACTTGTCCCAACGTCACCCAGTCAGCATCAATCTCATACCCATATTTCTGACTGAGGGAAGCCGCCGTATCGTGAAAGCAGGCAAGGTCGCCTGAACCGACAAGGACTTTGTCGGGCTGGCGCCTGTCTGGCAGGACCTTCACGCGAACCACGTTCCCATAGAGTTGACGCATCAAGTCTGTTATCTCCTCTAGCTTCAGTGCCCTGAGATCTTTGAGCTGTTTCTGTTGCTCTTTCCTCTTGGCCTCGAATTCCTGGCGGGTGATGAGTTGAGTGGCTCTCATCTCTTTTAGAGTGAGGCTTTCTGCATGTTGGGCTGTACGCAGCATCTTGGGTAGGGCTTCCAGCATCGTTGAAATCCACGCGAAGTCCATTAGACGTACCACGCCGGTCACGCGGACGAACTGGCTGTCACGAAAGAAGGAATTTGTCCACTGTTTGAAATCAAAACCGGCGTCGATTGGAGTGATTAGTCTGTCTTTGGACAATCTGTCTTCAACGAGCGAGTAGACGTAATGATGGAAGCTACGTGTCTCGTTCTCAGTGCGGAAGTAGCGATAGTCTGCTCCCGCCTGCCCTTTGAGAAGGCCGACAACACCGCCCTCAAGACGTCCCTCCGCAGCAACTTCACTGCCCTTCTCGGCAGTAGCGTCCTGTGGAACCCCGCGAAAGAGCTGGGCTGCCAGCGAGCGGACCCTCTCCCAATCAAGGTACACGAAATCCCGAAGCACAGGCTTAGGCCCGGTCATCTTAACTCCTTTAGGCATCGGTTGTATCATTAGGTCACCTCCTCAACAATCTTGATCTCCTCCTCCGTCAACCCATACAACTCATACACCAGCGCGTCAATCTCCGCGTCGAGCCGCTCAATGCGGCGGGCCAGGTCGTGGCGGCGGTCTTCTTTCAACGCCTCGGCTTTGGCGTGCTCCTTTTGCAGCCGCAACATCTCCTCCACCAGCGTCACCATCCTGTCATGCCGCGCCACGTCCGCTGGGTCGTCGAAGTTGATGCGGCGGATGGGGAGACGCTCGATGAATTGTGTGAAATAGCGGTAGAAGCCGCCCCGAAGCCTGGTGCTCACCCGCTTGAAGAAGAAGTCAAGAAGTCTACTATTCAGAAGGCCCAGGATATAGAGAGAGCTCTCTCGAAAGGTATCCAATGAAATCCCATAACCGCTCACGAAGTAGTATACCCCATCAGGATCAAAAGCAAAGGATGCACTAGGTGCAATGTCAGGTGTCATCAACTTCGAGCGGCTGAATCTTTCGAGGTTCTTCGGATACACATACCCATACCATCCCTCGTGCTTCATTCGTCCACGCTCGCGTTGTTCAAGGGCCTCCCGATTCGCTTCCAGATAATCCCAGGTCAGCGCGAACTGAGAGTGTAGTTTCTCAGGCGAGATCAGTTCAGCCTTGTCTCCAACCACTTGGTAGGGAACAAGCACGTAACGAGCCGGCTGAGTCGGCCTATATCGCTTGATTTCTTCCCCCCGTAAGAACGGCCTCAGCAGACCCGGTTCTACTTCTACTTGTTTATCCAATGCTTTTGACCGCAGTCTCCAAGTATGCCCCGCCGTCGAGACGCTCTCCAAGACGTAAATGTCGTTAGCACTGGTGCGTATGCCCTGATAAATTCTTGCGCCTGCTTTACCCAATCCCATACCAACGGCCTTAAGTTTCTCCAGCAGTTCCGCTTCCTCATCAGGCACAAACACCCACGGCTCCTTACCAAGCCGTTTCCCGTCCGTCTGCGTTTCGGGCAGGTCATCGGACAGCAGGGCGGGCTGGTCCGGTTGGGCCTTGAGCCAGTCGCCAGCAGGCACGTAGGTCACTTTGGGGTTGGGCTCCTTGCGAAGGAAAAGCAGGCAGGTGTAGGTGGTGGAGAATTCAAACACTTGCGCGTCCTCGAAGTCCACCACCTGCCACACGGCCTTTTGCTCGCTCAACAGTTTGCGCAAGCCTTTGCCATAGCTGGCGGTGAAGAACTTGTTGGGCAAGATCATCCCGAAGATCCCACCGGGACGCAGCAACTCCAATGCTCGCTCGACGAATAGCACGTAGATGTCGTAGCTGCCGCCTGCGGCCTGGTAGCGGTCGCCATACCAGCGGGCATCGTCCTTGGGCAAGGTCTGGATGCGGATGTAGGGCGGATTTCCCACGATCACATCAAACCCACCCCGTTCCATGATCCTGGGGAACTGTTCCTGCCAGTTGAAGGGGCGTTTGTCACGCCAGTTGGAGCCGAAGGCGGCTTCCAGTTCTTCGGGCGTGCCGCTAATCAGGCTGTTGCCCTGGCGGATGTTTTCCAGCCTGGGCAGCTCGCCGCGCTGGTTCACGGCCTTGAGCAACAGATTCAGGCGGGCGATCTCCACCGCCTGGGCGTCCAGGTCCACGCCGTACAGGTTGCCGGTCAGGATCTCCATGCGGCGGGCAAAGTCGTGTATGTCGCCAGCGGCCCTCACCCCCGGCCCCTCTCCCGAAAAGTGGGAGAGGGGAGATAGCTGCCCGCGCACTCCGGCCAGGTAGCGGTCCAGCACGTCAAAGGCCTCGATGAGGAACGAGCCGGAGCCGCAGGCCATGTCCAGCACCTTCACCTGGCGGGCCTGCTGGTAGTCCTGCTCCTCCAGCAAACGGCCCAGCGTCTGCCCCACGATGTAGCGCACCACGAACTGCGGGGTGTAATAGATGCCCTGGGCCTTGCGCTTGGCCCGCTTGTCCACGACCTGCTTGCCCTCCGGGTCCTGCGCCCGGTGGCCCAGGTATTGCTCGTAGATGGTGCCCAGCACATCGGCGTCAATGGCGTTGAAGTCGTACAGGCCGTAGCCGCCCGGCAGCTCGTACAGTCCCTCAATGATTTGCTCGAAGGGGGTTGGCTCGCTGGTCAGCTCCTCGCAGAAGTGGGGGGCGAAGAGGCGCGTGTCGTAAATGTCATCGAACTCTCGGAAGAGGGTGTTGAGCGTCTGTACCAGGTCCTTCTTGCGCCCCTGGTCACGCCACTGACGCAGCATCGGCTGCAAGCGGTAGGGCTCGATCTCGCGGTCCTCACAGGTGCGGACGAAGATCAGTCGGTCGAGGATGCGCTGCACAGCCCGGTCAATC
>CAZQDO010000566.1:0-3318 GCA_964592085.1 uncultured Anaerolineae bacterium
AGCTTCCCGCAATCGCTGCCCCTGGTAGAGATGGGGTGGGCCATCTACGCCGACTATCAGCGCGCCCTGGCCTACCGTGGCGCGGTGGACTTTGACGACCTCATCCGCCTGGCGCTGCGCGCCCTGGAGTTGGACCACGAGTACCTGGCGCGGCTGCGCACTCGCTGGCCCTATATCCTGGAGGACGAGGCCCAGGACAGCAGCGAGTTGCAGGAGCGGATCCTGAGGCTGCTGGTCGGGCGTGGCGGCAACTGGGTGCGCGTCGGCGATCCCAACCAGGCCATCTACGAGACCTTCACCACCGCCAGCCCGGAGTTCCTGCGGAGCTTCTTGAGGGAAGCGGACGTTCAACCACGCGAGCTGCCCAACTCTGGCCGCTCGACCCAGAGCATCATCAACCTGGCCAACTACCTGATTGACTGGACGCAGGAGGAGCATCCGGTCTACGAAGTCCGCAGCGCGCTGGTTGCACCACCTTACATCGAGCCTACCCCGCCCGGCGATCCGCAGCCCAACCCGCGTGATGATCCCCGGCAGGTGCGCCTCATCGCCCAGAAACTCACCCCTGGCGAAGAGCTCAACGCCGTGGGCGACTCACTGGCACGCTGGCTGCCGGAGCATCAGGACGAGACCGTAGCCGTGTTGGTGCCGCGCAACGATCGTGGCTTTGCCGTGGTCAGTGAGCTGAAGAAACGCGGCCTGGAGTACATCGAGTTCCTGCGCAGCACCAGGTCCACCCGCGAGACGGCGGGCGCTCTGGCCAACGTCGTCAGCTACCTGGCCGACCCCACCTCGCCCGTCAAGCTGGCGAGAGTCTTCAAAGTGTGGCGGCGCCAGGATCGCGACGACGAGGAGGCCAGGCGGCAGCTTGAGGTGGTCGTCAAGACGCTGCGCACATGCCGCCAGGTGGAGGATTTCCTGTGGTCACGGGTGGATCGGGATTGGCTGGTCGGCCTGGAATTGGCCGACCAGGACCCGGAGATCGGCGAGCAGTTGGTCGAGTTCCGGGAGCTGGTGCGGCGCTGGCAGGGGGCGACCTTGCTGCCCATAGACCAGCTCATTCTCACCCTGGCCCAGGACCTGTTCCAAGAGCCGGCCGACCTGGCCATGGCCCACAAGCTGGCTGTGGTGCTGCGGCGAGCCAGCGAGACACATCCCGACTGGCGGCTGCCGGAACTCACCCAGGAATTGGCAGTCGTGGCCCGGAACGAACGCCGTTTCCTGGGCCTCAGCGACGATGACACCGGGTTCGATCCCGAACGATACAAAGGCAAGGTCGTGGTGGCTACCATGCACAAAGCCAAGGGGCTGGAGTGGGATCGGGTCTACCTGATGTCGGTCAACAACTATGACTTCCCATCGGCCCTGCCCCACGACCAGTTCATCTCCGAGCGGTGGTTCGTGCGCGATGGCTTGAACCTGGAGGCTGAGACCCTGGCCCAACTGGAAGCCCTGTTACACGAGGATGCGGCCTCCTACGAGGAAGGCCCGGCGACTCAGCAAGCGCGGCTGGAATACGCCGCTGAGCGGCTGCGCCTGTTGTACGTCGGCATCACCCGCGCCAGGAAGGAGCTGGTCATCACCTGGAACACCGGCCGACGCGGCGATCAACAACCAGCCGTTCCCTTCATCGCCTTGCAGACCTTCTGGGAGGGACAGGTACATGACCCTGCCAACTGACTTTCAATTCAGCCAGGGTAGTCTCCAGGACTACGTAGACTGCCCACGACGCTTCCAACTGCGCTATCTGCTGCGCCTGGCCTGGCCCGCAGTTGAAGTGGAACCCGCCCTGGAAAACGAGCGGCACCTTCAGCAAGGGGCAGCCTTCCATCGCCTGGTCCACCAGCACATACTGGGTCTCTCGCCGGAGCGCCTGTCGAACATGGCAACCGACAAGGACCTCAGCCGATGGTGGCACAGCTACCTGGAGAGTGCGCCAGCCGCTCTGGCGGAACTGCGTTACCCTGAGGTCGTCCTGTCCGCCCCGGTGAGAGGCCATCGTCTGGTTGCCAAGTACGATCTCATTGCCTTAATGGGTTCCAGAGGGCTCGGTCAGAGACCTTCGCCTATCGATGGCTGGAGACCTTCGCCCATCGAAAAGGCAGTCATTCTGGATTGGAAGACCTCCCGCAAACGCCCCCGGCGAAAATGGCTGGCCGCGCGCCTGCAAACTAGAGTGTACCCTTATCTGCTGGTACGGGCTGGCGCCCATCTCAGTGAGGATGAGCCGTTTCAGCCCGAACAGGTAGAGATGGTCTACTGGTTCGCCAACTTTCCGGAAGACCCCGAACGCTTCCCCTACGATGCGGCCCAGTACGACGCGGACGGCGATTACCTGGCTTCGCTCATTGCCGAGATCAAGAGCCTGGGGGAGAGTGACTTCCTCCTCACCACCAAAGAGTGGCGCTGCCGCTATTGTCCCTATCGTTCCTTGTGTCGGCGCGGGGTGGAGGCAGGCTCGTTCGACGAAGTGGAAAGCGAACCGGAAGAGGGCGACGATTTGGGGATCGCCCTTGACTTCGAGCAAATTGCCGAGATCGAGTACTGACGTGAAAGAATGGATTAAGCCGCAAGACATTGAAGCACCCCAGGAACTGCAAACCGCCATCGGCGGGCATCCGCTGGTGGCGAAAGTCCTGGCCCGACGGGGGTTCACCGAGCTTGCAGCGGCCAGAGCCTTCCTCGACCCCGACTGCTACCGGCCTGCTCCGCCATCTGATCTGCCGAATATGGCCGAAGCCGCAGATCGCCTGGAGAAAGCCATCCGGCAGAAAGAGTCCATCTGCGTCTGGGGCGACTTCGACGTGGATGGGCAGACAGCGACGACGCTTCTGGTCTCCACCTTGAAGGACCTGGGGGCGACCGCTTCGTGCACAGCTATTGATGAAGCGGCTGTCACTTATCACATCCCCGTCCGCGAGACCGAATCCCACGGTCTTCACCTCCCTGGGCTGAAGCGGCTCATGGCGGAGGGTGTCCGTGTTGTGTTGACGTGTGACACCGGCGTCACGGAGCACGAGGCCATCGCCTACGCCCAGGCGCAGGGCGTGGACGTGGTCGTCACCGACCACCACGAGCTGCCCGCCACCTTGCCCGAAGCCCGCGCCATCGTGAACCCCAAAATGCTCGCGGACACGCATCCGCTGCGCGAATTGCCGGGCGTTGGCTGCGCCTACAAGCTGGCGGAGGAGCTGTACAGCCGTGCGAGCCGGCCAGGGGACGTGGAGCAGTATCTCGACCTGGTGGCCCTGGGGATTGTGGCCGACGTCGCGGTGCAGACTGGCGACACGCGCTACCTGCTCCAGCGAGGTCTCGAGG
>CAZQDO010000567.1:0-3318 GCA_964592085.1 uncultured Anaerolineae bacterium
TTCGATGCTGGCCACGTTGCGCAGAGCAAAGCCAGAAGTGACACAATCGAAAGTGGCGCCGCCGAAGGGCAAGTGCAGCGCATCGCCGGGCAGCAGGGTAATGTGCCCATCCAGGTCGGTCTGGGCCACTTTCCGTCGCCCCAGGGCCATCATCTGCGGCGACGTGTCCACCCCCACCACACGACAAGTGGGTTCGTGCCGCGCCAGCGCCAGCGACAAATCGCAGGTGCCGGCCGCCACGTCCAGGACCAATCCGTCCGTAGGCGGGTCGGCCTGAGCAGCAACGAAGCCGCGCCAGGACTGGTGTTGCCCCAGGGTCATCAGCCAGTTCATACGGTCGTAGTGAGACGCCACCCGTGCGAATACGGCCTGGATGTAGTCAGATTTGGTCTGGTTGAATCTCATCAAGGACAAGCCCCTGTCAACGAGAGAAACCTGGTTCCCGATTCTTCTACCTGGCAAGGCTCATTAGAGCCAGGCTGACCATGCGGCCCGTCACGGCGAGGCGATACGGGTCCACCTCATCGGCAATCTCGACGGGCCAGTTGTCCTCGCTGGCTCCCCGCCAGGCGATCAGCAAAGTCGGGAGCCCCGCTTCGTGGAAGGGAAGCTGATCGCTCTCCTCCGGCTGGCCTCTGATGGCCAGACGCCCGTCAATTAGCTCCTCGGTGGCCATCATGCTGAACAGCAACAGCCCATCCTGCTCCCAGTCTCCCCGCGTTTCCAGGTAATACCCGCTGCCGCCTCCCACGGCGTCCAGTTGCAGCATGGCCACGGTTTTCTCCAGCGGGAGAAGCGGATGCTCGACGTAGTAGCTCGACCCCAACTGACCCCGCTCCTGAGCACCCCAGGCGGCAAAGAGCACGCTGCGCTGCGGGTGGTATCCCGTCTGGTGCCACAAGCGCGCTATCTCCAGCAAAACCCCCACCCCACTGGCATCGTCATTGGCGCCGGCGTATCGCCTGCCTCCTGGATCATCTCCCACGTGGTCGTAATGAGCACCGACGATGATGACCTCCTGCCCCAGGATGGGATCCGAACCGGACAGCAACCCCAGCACGTTAGCCGTTTCCACCGTTTCAGGTGGGCTGAGGGGAACCTCCATCCGCACCTTCAAGCCCAGAGGCTGTGCTGGCGGCGAGTCGAGCAGGCTCTCCCGCGTATGGCCAACCATCTCCAGCAGCTTGAGAGAGCCCTCCGAGGTGAGTTCCAGCACAGGGATGGTGCCGTCGGACGAAGACGCCAGCGGAGCCTTAGCTAATAGCTCTTTTTCGCTCTCTTTCCGGCCCATCAAGATCAGCCCGACTGCGCCGTGCTCAGCGGCCTGGGCCACTTCCGTATCAATGGCAGAAGAGGACCGCAAAACGATCTTCCCGTCCAGCTCCATATCCTGATAATCGCTGCCCTTAATCCAGATCAACTCGCCTGCTGCGGTTTCCCCGCTGCCGCTTTCACTCACCACGGTCAGAAAATCTTCGCGATAGGCGAAGGCCGCCAAAGTCTGGCCGTTTTCGTCCACGATCTCCAGGCGTGGAGTTGAGAGCAGGGTCGTGTAGCTGATGGGGAAGTGCTGCAAGAAAGTGGCATCGTCTCCCACAGGCAGCAGGCCATATTCGGCGAACTTCTCCGCGACGTAGGCCGCCGCAGCCTCCGCTCCTGGCGAACCGGCCTGACGCCCTGCCCATTCCGGGCTGGCGAGAGCCTCAACGTGCTCGTATGCCATCTCAGGGTCAAACGCCCAGGCGATCTCAATCCACTCGGGGAGGGTGTGCCCCTGGGCCACAGACTCCAGCCAGTCGGACTCAAACTCTGGTAATGTTTGGCCGATGGTGTCTTGCAGAGAAGTGTCCTGACTGTGCAACAAATCTATCAGCGCGTCCCAGCCGTGGGTGTAAACCAGATAGCGCACGGCGTCCCAGGCCTGGGCGTTGGCCAGGTCGAATTCGTCTCTCGACAACCTGTAATCCAGCGGCATGGCCCCAAGGCCGCCAAGCGTCCCCTTTTGGACGGCTCGCAGCAGGGGGTACAGGTTCTCGGCGGCAGCCCGTTCGGTAGCGCCGCCATCGAAGTCTCTGGACAGGTAAATGCTGACGCCTTTGACCAGCCACTCGGCCTCTACGCCAAGCTGATACAGCAGACGGCGTGCCAGTTGCACGGCCAGGGTGGGACGATAATCCAACAGCGTGGCGTACCTTTGCCAGCGGAGCTTGATTGACTCCCCTTCCCCGGTCCAGGCCGGCGCCCAGTCTACCAGTGGGAACGCCAGAAAGACCGAGGTTCGGAATACGTCATCGTTTTCGTACAGCTTGATGGTCAGAGGATCCGGCTGATCAACACCCAGGTGAGTAGCGAGTTGAGCGTAGACCGTTTCGGCTTCATTCAGCAAAGCCCGGGCCAGTCCCTCTTGCCCTTCCGGGTAGAGAATGGTCCCTGGACCGCCTTGCAGCACTTCAAAGGGCACGCCTGCCCAGCGATACCCATCACCACTCGGCGTGAACAGGATTTGGAAGCTGGAGGTTGGAGACTGGAGGTTGGACGCTGAGCCGGCGAGGCGGTATTCCAGAGTGACTTGGGCCAGGATACTGTTATCTTCCAGCAGGGCCAGCGGCTCGCCGGTCAAAGAGAAGCTCGTCAGCGAAGCCGAGCCGGCCAGCCAATGTTGCTCTTCGGCCACCAGGTTAGGCACCTGGGGGTCAACGGTGTTCAGGAAAGCGACCTCGTCTCCAGCCAACACCGCTTGGGTGCGCGCGGCCAGCACAGCATCCAGATTTGCCTGGTCCCTCACCAGCCCGTCTCGCCAATGGGTCTGCCAGGCCGTTTCAAAGGCCGATGCATCCATCTGGATGGCGTCGGACAGGGCCAGGTTGATCCCATCGGTGCTGTCGCACAGGCCAGCGCGGCAGGCCTGCCCCAGGGCGGTGATGAATTGCCCCACGCCCTGCCAGCCAACCCGCTGCCGCAGGTAATCCACCGCAGCCCAGGCTGTGGCCTCGTTCAGAGCGACCGTCTTCTCATCCAGGGCTTCTCGCAACCGGGGAAGATACTCGGTGTGGGTTTCGACCAGAGCTCGGTCTGGAGACCCTCGCCCAGCGGATCTCAAGACCAGCGGCAGGCCCTGCCACAGCCAGGGTGCGACGGCTTCGGTAACGCCGGCCTCTGCCAGCATCAGTTGGGCCAGCGCATCAGCGAATTTCGAGCTGGTGCCAATATGTCTGCTGTAGCTCAGTTTCACCACCCCCGGACTAACCCACACGTCTTGATTGGGCGGCAACGACAGGGCCGTGCTCACCCGCAGTGATTGGGAGCTGGGGAACAGCA
>CAZQDO010000568.1:0-557 GCA_964592085.1 uncultured Anaerolineae bacterium
GACCCTGACAACGACGCTGATGGTGATGGCGTCTGCGGCGATGTGGATAACTGCCCCAACGACGCTAGCCCTGGCCAGGAGGATGGCGACAGCGACGGGGTGGGCGACGTCTGCGACAACTGTCCCACGGTTCATAACCCAGACCAGGCGGACAGCGATGGCGACGGCGTGGGCGACGCCTGCGAAAAGGTTCTGACGGTGAACGTGGTTGGGGGCGAGGCGGCGATCATGACTCAGGCCCAGGGTTGGAGTGGGACGGTGACCAGCAACTCTGGGGGGATCAATTGCGGCGACGACTGCCAGGAGAGCTACCCCGATAACACCGTCGTCACCCTGACAGCTCACCCTGGTGTCAAGTCCTACTTCGCCGGCTGGGGCAGCGATTGCGACGCCAACGGCCAGGTGACCCTGGACAGCGACAAGACCTGCACTGCCACCTTCGGCTATCCCGTGGGCGGCATCGTCGTGCCGGTGGACAGGCTGGAGCTGGTGGCTCCGTGGTTGGGTTTGACAGCGCTTGCTAGCCTCGCCGTCCTGGGAGTTGTGGTGGTCAGGAG
>CAZQDO010000568.1:567-3313 GCA_964592085.1 uncultured Anaerolineae bacterium
ACGGTGATGGGGGCGGCGGGGGCATTGGTAGCCAGGCTGCGCAGAAGCGGATGAGGATCGGCTGTCATTGTGAGTGAGTAGAGACCGATGAGGCAACCCCACCTTTCGGTGGGGCTGCAAGGATAGATGATCAATGCGCAATCCTACTTCCCATTCTATTGAAATCACTTGTTCGCGCGACTTCCTGGAATGGCTCGACCAGGAACACGTCAGTCTGGCCTTCACCACCTACCAGACCAACCGCCTCTTTCTGCTTGGGCTGAAACCCAACGGCGAGCTTTCCACCTTTGAGCGCCTGTTCGACCGCCCCATGGGGTTGTACGTCGCCCCTTCGAAGGGGACTGGGGCAGGCGCTGACTGCCTCTACGTGGGCTGCCGCTATCAGATCTGGCGACTGGACAACGCGCTACCCCCCGGCCAAACCCACGATGGTTACGACGCCCTCTACGTGCCCCGCCGCAGTTTCACCACCGGCGACGTAGACGTCCACGATGTGCAGCTCGACAGCAACGGCCGCCTGATCTTTGTCAACACCCTCTACAGTTGCCTGGCCACCGTCAGCGACCGCTATAGCTTCAGACCCCTTTGGCAGCCGCCCTTCATCTCCAGGCTCGCCCCCGAAGACCGCTGTCACCTCAACGGCCTGGCGCTCGACGACGGCCAGCCGCGCTACGCTACCGCCGTCTCCCGTTCCGACGTCTTTGCCGGCTGGCGCAAGCGGCGGGAGGAAGGGGGCATCCTGATGGATATCCAGAGCAACGAGATCCTGCTGGATCGCTTCTCCATGCCCCATTCGCCCCGCGTGCACGATGGCAAGCTGTGGCTGCTCAACGCCGGGACAGGCGATTTCGGCCTCGTGCACCTGGAGAAAGGGGCCTTTGAACCGGTGGCCTTTTGCCCTGGCTATATGCGCGGCCTGGCCTTCCACAACCATTACGCCATCATCGGCCTCTCCAGGCCGCGCCGCGTCAAAGCCTTCGAGGGCTTGAGCCTGGACGACAAGCTGGAAGCCAAAGGAGCCGAAGCGATATGCGGTCTGGCAGTGGTAGACCTTAACACCGGCAACATCGCCCACTGGGTGGAAGTGGAAGGCATCGTCAGCGAACTGTACGACGTCAAAGTGTTGCCTGGCGTACGCCGCCCGATGTCGCTGGGCTTCAAAACCGACGAGATCAGCCGCTTTGTGACCATCGAGTACGAGGATGGCCCCGTCTTTCAGCAGCTCAAGGCCAGCCCAGATGCTCAGATCACCCCCATTGATTTTCTCGCGCTGCAACAGCAGGCGGCGCCGCTGCCCGCGGCTGCTCCTCCGGTGTCCACCTTCCATCTCCCATCCCCAGTGGCCGATTACAGATTCCAACTCAGCTTTGATATGAGCGTGGTCGCCGCCATCCAGAGCTACAACCATCTCACCTTTCCCAACCTGGGACAGCGCACCCGGGGGCGGTCATTCCGCGAGCCGCTGATCGCCGCCGCCGCCACGCTGGAGGGCGCAGTGGTGGGATTGGCCCTGGCCGAGGTTCAGGCCGATGGGCGGGGGGCCAACCTCATCTCCTGCTTTGTGGCCGCCCCCCACCGTCGGCGCCGCGTCGCCACCCGCTTGCTGGCCCATTTGCAGCGCGCCCTGGCCCAACGCGGCTACCACCACCTTGACCTGGCCTATAGCCAGGATTGGCCCAGCCTGCCGGTGGTGGAACGTATGCTCAACAAGCACGGCTGGCTGCCGCCCCAAACCCGCCTCTACCAATACAAGGTGGCGATCCTGGGGAAGACGGCTCCCTGGCTCTACGACGAGAGGGCCACGTTGCCCCCCGGCTTCAGCACCTTCGACTGGACCGATCTCACCCCTGCCGAGCGGGACGCCATCCGGCAGAAGCAGGCCGACAGCGGCTGGGTATCTTCCAGGCTCAACCCCTTTCAGTCCCCAGGCTACCTGGAGCCGCGGACCAGCGTGGGGCTGCGCTACCAGGGGGAGGTGGTGGGCTGGATGGTGACGCACCGCACCGCGCCCGATGCCATCGAATACACCAGCCTGTTCGTGTCGCCGGAGCACCGAGGCCAGGGGACGTCACTGGCCCTGCTGGCGGCGTCCGTGCGCCGTCATCTGGAAAGCGACGTACCCTACGCCATCTGGCAGGTGGAAGCGGACAACGAAGCCATGCTGGCCTTTGTGCGCCGCTACCTGCAACCGTATATCGCCAAGCAAACCGAAGTCCGCGTTTCTCGCAAACTGCTATAATAATCAGGTGCAACGCACTTGTCAAGTGCGTTGCACCTTAGAGTAATCATGGAGGAGAAAAATGCCAACCGAAGCTCAATCCACTGATCAACAAGCACCACCGGTTGCTAGCTGGCGCCCGCTGGGCGAGTCGCCGTCGGCACAAGAATACTGGCGGCAGTGGATGATCTATACCTGGCTCCAACAGCGCCTCACGGTCCTCATCCAACAATGGCGGCGGGCCGGCCGGGCCCTGCGGCGACGGCTGGCCCAGAGCGCGGCAGCCTTGTTCCTGGCTGGCTCCTTGCTGCTGGGGCAGGCCCACTCCGTCCTCGCCGCCAACCCCACTTTCACCAGCTTCAACCCTTTGGACGGCGTGGATGTGGGGTACGACAGCGCCCCTACCCTCGTGGACGTGGACGGCGATGGCGACATGGACGCCTTCAGTGGGGAATATGATGGCCACATCAAGTACTACGAGAACACTGGCACGCCCCAGGCGCCCACCTTCACCGAGCGCACCGGCGC
>CAZQDO010000569.1:0-3301 GCA_964592085.1 uncultured Anaerolineae bacterium
GTCTACACCCACAACCTGGCTATGGGCGTGGACACCACGATCTCTGTAGCGCTGGACCCAACAATCGCCCGCTACTGTAATCCCTCCAATTGTGCCAACGACGACATCCGCCCTGGCAACCTGGCTTCGGAAATCACCTTCCAGGCCGACGCCGATGCCATTGCCCTGGTGACCATTGACAATCACCCTAATGCTCAACATGGCCCTGATAAGACCTACCAGATCACCGTACAAGAAATCGTGCACACGCCTACCCCCACACCGACCGTCACCCGGACGCGGACCGTCACTCCGACGCCAACGCGCACTCCGACGCGCACCAGCACGCCTACCATTACCACCACGCCGTCACCTACCCCAGGCTACGATTTCTATGAACCCAACAACTCCTGCACCAGCGCGTACCAGATAGGCTCCGGTGAGACGTTGTCTTCTGCCTATATCAATCCGGCTAGCGATGTGGATCATTTCTGGTTCAATATCCAGTTTGCGTACCCTATCACGGTGAAGCTGACGCTGCCTGACCCTGAGAATATGGCCTATGGTATCGAGCTCTACGTCTACGATGGTTCTAGCTACAACCGTCTGGTCACGAACATGAACACGGGTAGCGACGAGTCTGTCGTCATCAACTATGATCCTGCAGAAACGGGGAAGTACTGCGTGAAAGTGTTCAGCGACCAGAAGCGTTACGACCCTAGCAAGTCCTATGAACTGAAGGTCACTTTCGACGCAGCGCCTCCTGCACCCACCTCGACGCCGACGGTCACTCCTACTCCGACCGAGACGCCTATACCTAGCCCGACACCGACGGTGATAGGGTAAATCATCTTGCCCAGAGTTTGCGGTTCAAAGAGAGGGGGAGCCGAGAAAGTGGGATGCAACTTCTCAGAACTCACAGCAGGGAGAATGACTAGCAGAGGCGGCTCCCACGCCGCCGATTCGCGGGCATGGGAGCCCGCGCTGCTTCAAGATTTCCATCTACTGAGTCTCAGTAGATTCAGTTTCGCTCTGCCTGGATCGCCAGATCCAGGCCCAAAGCGGGGATTTGACAATCCCCTTGGAGCGATTTTGGATCCACTGAGTCTCTATGGCCTACTAAAGCTGGCCTTGGCTTTGATCATCTTCGCGGCGGTTTTCTTCACGTCGGGAGGGCGCGTGACTGTGGACTCGTTGGAGCCGACGTCGGGCAGGGTGTACGCCTCGCCTGATTGCGCCTCTGGGGGGTGGCAGCAAGGTGGGGGCACAAGTGGGCGTACTATCTACTCCCTGGCAAGCCATTCGGGGAGCCCCAAAGTCTACGCGGGCCTGTGGGGAGATGGGGTCTTTATCGCGTCCAGTGGCGAGAATTACTGGAGTCCGTCTTCTTTGATGGCTCCCCTTGAGATCGCTGCCCTGGCTATTGATCCCTCCAGCCCTGACACCACTGTCTACGCGGGGGCGATGGAGAATGGCGTCATCAGAAGTGATAGCAGTGGTTCCATTTGGACGGCCACCGTGGGCCTGGAGGGTCAGGATGTCTGGTCCCTGGCCATTTCCTCTACAGCCAATCCCACCTATGGCTACGCCGGCGCAGTTGGAGGGGTCTACACCAGTACTGACGGGACAAACTGGGACCTTGCTGGAGGCACTGAGATTGGCGCGGAGAAGTTCTATGCCCTGGTCGTTGACCCTGGGAACAGCCAAACCGCCTACGTGGGCACTAAGGACAGAGGAGTCCATCGGACGACCAATGGCGGCATTGCCTGGACATCGAGGGGCCTGGACGGAAAGACAGTTCGATCTCTAGCCCTCCATCCCGACGACAGCGAGATCATCTATGCTGGCACGGAATCCCACGGTATTTTCAAGAGCACCAATGGTGGGGCTTCGTGGTCTGAAAGTGGATTGGCTGGACGTAGTGTCATGGCCGTGGCCATCAACCCTCGCAATCCTGATTTTGTCTATGCAGGGACATACGGGGATGGTGTCTGGGAGAGTTACAATGGTGGCGAGAGTTGGCATAGAATGTCCGGCCTGTCAGGCCAGGTCTATGCCCTGACCCTTTTTACTCCTGAGGGGGGAGATGATTGCCAGATGCTCTATGCTGGCACGACCGACGGGGTGTGGGCTCGTACCGTCGCGCCCTTTTATACTCTCTACCTGCCTCTGATTAACAAAGGGTGACGATACACCCTCCCACAGGTTTGCGCTCTGGCTGATTGAGAATCATATATCTGTATCTGATGGATAAGGCTTCGCTCATCGCAACCTGCGGGAGGGCAAAGAGGCCGATGCGCATTGTTGTGGTAGGCCCTTGTGCCTCAGGAAAGACGGCTCTGGTCGAGCGCCTTCGAGAGCTGGGGTACGAAGCTCGCGAGTGTGTTCAGGAACACTCCTACGTGCCGGCGATGTGGCAGAAGGTTTCCAGGCCGGACGTCCTCGTTTATCTGGACGCCAGCCTCCCCTATATTGCCGAGCGGCGCCCCGCCGACTGGAGCGAGGAGTACCTGGCCAAACTGAATCGCCGCCTCGCCCATGCCCGCCAGCACTGCCATCTCTACATTCAAACCGACGGGTTGAGCGAAGTGGAGGTTCTGGAAAGAGCCCTCGGTTTCTTGAGATGTGTAGAGTCATGAACATTGATGATTACGGCTTTGGCCGCATCGTCATTGACGGCAGGGCCTACACCTCCGATGTCATCGTTTTCCCCCATCGCGTCAAGGACGGTTGGTGGCGGAACGAGGGCCACGAGCTATGCCCGGCCGACCTGTGGGAGGTCGTTCAGGAGAAGCCAAAAGTGCTGGTAGTGGGCACCGGGAAATCGGGCTTGATGAGGGTGCTGGCCGAAACGGAGGAGTACCTGGAGCAGCAGGGCATCCAGTTGATCGTCCAGAGAACAGCCGAAGCCTGCCAAACCTTCAATCGGCTCTGTCGCTCTGGTGAGAAAGTCGTGGCTGCCCTCCATTTGACTTGCTAAAGCTGATTAGACCTTCGAGGTTTGGGACGTTGCTCTGGCCTTGTCATTCGGCAACTGGCGCCGGCGGCCTTGCGGAGATCGTCGGTTCGCAAACCTCGGAGGTCTGCTTGTGAGAGGGGTGGGCACTTGACAGATACGAGGCGATGGACTATAATCTGTTTCGTTTGCTATCACCAGCCTGAGTTCTTCAAAAGAGAGGAAGGTTAGATTTGAGAGAGAGAGACGTAGGTTTATTGATAGGGGTTATCATCCTGGCCATAGTGGCCATCTGGGTGGACTTGCCGACCAATCCGGGCCTTCACATTCACCTGGGCCCCATCAACATTGATAGGGACATCCGGG
>CAZQDO010000570.1:0-3292 GCA_964592085.1 uncultured Anaerolineae bacterium
GAAAGAGGGCCAGGAGCCCCCGCCCATCCAGGAGAAGGCCGTACCCGGCCTCGACGAGGATGTTGCTACCATGTCCATCGAGGCGGCCCGCAATGCTCTGAAGCGAGCGGCGATAGAGCCGGGGCTGATTCGCGCCGTCTGGGTGGGCAGCGAGTCACATCCCTATGCCGTCAAGCCCACCTCGACTATCGTGGCCGAGGCCATTGGAGCCGTGCCCAGCACTCAGGCCGCGGACTGGGAGTTCGCCTGCAAGGCCGGCACCGAAGCCCTCCAGGCGGCTATCGGTTTTGTCGGCTCTGGCATGGCGCGCTACGCCCTCTGCATCGGCATGGACTCCTCCCAGGGGCAACCGGGCGACGCCCTGGAGTACACCACGGGAGCAGGAGGGGCGGCCTACATTGTCGGCCCCAGGGAGCAAAGCCTGGCCTACGTAGAGGGGTCCTATTCTTATGTCACCGACACGCCGGACTTCTTCCGTCGGCCTGGCCAGCACTACCCCCAACACGGGCACCGCTTCACCGGCGAGCCTGCTTACTTCAAACACGTTCTAACGGCGGGCCAGCGTCTGATGGAGGAACTGGGCTACAAAGCCGCAGATTACGCCTACGCCGTCTTCCACCAGCCCAACGCCAAGTTCCCCCTCAAAGCAGGCAAGGCGCTGGGTTTCGGCAATGACCAGATCAAGGCGGGGCTTCTGGTCCCTGTGACGGGCAACACCTATGCAGGCTCCTCTCTGCTGGGTCTGACGAGTGTCCTCGACCAGGCCACTCCAGGCGACAGGGTGCTGCTGGTCTCCTTCGGCTCCGGGGCTGGCAGTGATGCCTTCTCCCTGGTCGTCACTGACCTCATTGAGGAGAGGAGGAGAAGGGCGCCTCTCACCCGGGACTACATCACCCGCAAGAAAACTATTGACTACGCCGTGTACACCAGGTTCAAGAAGAAGCTGGTGATGCACTAGCTTCGTGAAACGCCTGCGTAGGGCAAGTTGGCAACTTGCCCTACAAACTAAGGAGGAAGATAACGTGAGAGAGGTGAGCATCGTTGGTATTGGCCAGACCGAAGTGGGAGAGCACTGGGAGAAATCACTGCGCGATTTAGCCGTCGAGTCCCTGCAGGCAGCTATGGCTGATGCAGCAATTGAGGAGGCTGATGCCCTCTACGTGGGCAACATGCTGGGGGGGCAGTTTGTGGGCCAAGAACACCTGGGAACACTGATCGCCGACTTCGCGGGGCTGCGAGGCACCGAGGCTTTCAGGGTCGAGGCTGCCTGCTGCTCCGGGGCCGCGGCGTTGCGCCAGGGCTATCTCGCTGTCGCCAGCGGGATCCACGACGTCGTGGCCATCACCGGCGTGGAGAAGATGACCGATGCCCTGGGCTGTATCACCGCCGCGGGCCTGGCTATGGCTGCCGATGGCGACTACGAGGCCAGCCAGGGTCTCTCTCTGATGGCCGTTCACGCCCTTCTGATGCGGCGCTACATGCACGAGCATGGAGCGGCGAGCGCCGACTTCGCCATGTTCGCCGTCAACGCCCACAGGAACGCGGTGGATAATCCTTATGCCATGTTCCGCCGACCCATCTCCAAAGATGCCTTCGAGAGGGCGCGCATGGTGGCCGATCCCATCAACCTGCTGGATTCGGCACCCGTGGCCGATGGCGCAGCCACACTGGTGCTCTGCCCGGCGGAGCGAGCCCGCGAGTTCAACCAACAGCCCATCCGGGTGGCCGCCTCCGCAGTAGCCACTGATTCCGTCGCCCTGCACGACCGGCGCGATCCCCTGTGGCTGGAATCGGCCTACCTGTCGGCACAGAGGGCTTATCAGCAAGCCGGAGTCGGCCCTGGCGACATTGACGTGTTCGAGCTGCACGACGCTTTCACCATCATGAGCGCCCTATCCCTGGAAGCCTGTGGCTTCGCCGAGCGAGGAGAGGGTTACAAACTGGGTCAGAACGGCAACATTTCCATTGAAGGTCCGATTCCCATTTGCACTATGGGCGGTCTGAAGGCGCGAGGCAATCCAGTGGGAGCGACTGGGGTCTATCAAGCCGTGGAGGTGGTCGAGCAATTGCGCGGCCAGGCAGGCCCCAATCAGGTAAAAGATCCCCGTCTGGGCATGGCCCAGAACATCGGCGGCAGCGGGGGCACCGCCATCACGCACATCCTCCAGGTGCAACGCACTTCCTAAGTGCGTTGCACCTTAACTTGGATAGGAGAAGAACCATGGACATGCCGCGACACTGGCGACTGAAGGAACAGCGATACAATCTGGTGGGCACAGAGTGCCTTGTTTGCGGGGGCAAGCAATTTCCACCCCGGCCCGTGTGCCCGGACTGCCATTCCAAAGAAGTGCAGCCCTTCGCCTTCAGTGGCCAGGGCGAAATCTATTCCTACTCGACCATTTTCCACGCCCCTCTAGGCTACGAGGAGTTTATCCCCTACACTGTGGCGTTGGTCAGACTAAAAGAGGGGCCTCTGGTGACAGCCCAGTTGACGGACATGGACAACGATGAGGCCCAGGTGGGCATGGAAGTCGAGATGGTCACGCGAAAGCTCAGAGAGTACGGTGAGGATGGGGTGATTGTTTACGGCTACAAGTTCCGCCCAATCGGATGGTACTAGATTCCGCACCCCGCTCTAGCAGGGACAAAAAACATCCCCTAAAAGCCACCTGTGCAATTGACACAGGTGGCTTTTCCCTTCAGTGGCACTTGATGCAATAGCTCAAACTTGTCGACCCCGTGCATGGCGGTGGTTAGCAGGAACTGGAAAGCCTCTTGGTCTTCGGGAGGTTGGGCATCAAGGGGGGCGAAGGTTTGACGTTTACCTTTCGGGATTGATCCGTCGTACCAGGTTCTCAGCCAGTGTCACAAAAAACCGTTTCATGTCGTCCAGATCAAGGGGCTTGAGCATTTTGGGCATATCTATGGGCGACACTTTCTCTACAGCCTTCATTGCCTGGCCCAGGTAGAATTCCTCTAGCCCCAGGTCTTTTTGCTTGGCCAGTTCCAACAACTGTTCAAACTTCAAAGCCTGAATGAAGCAGGAAGTACAGATCCACGTAATCTCGGGCTGCGACCCGCCCCAGTGTAGCCACCACCTTGCCAATAGCGATATCAAGCATTGAGCTCACCCGCACGCCATCAAAACTCTGCACTTCACCGAAGAGCGGGCCAGGGTCGCGCACCAAATCAACCTTCAGCCGAGGCTCGTTACCGCGTGTCAGGAAAACCTGGTGGGTAGTGGTTAAGTTTTGACTGATAGAGCTCCGCCTGGTAAGATATGGCTCTGAAC
>CAZQDO010000571.1:0-3292 GCA_964592085.1 uncultured Anaerolineae bacterium
GATCACGGCCCAGAGGGACATCTCCACGAACTACCAGTTGACCGTGAACTTGAACTTTCCCTGCGTGGTATCGTAAATCCCGTAATACGGGTCGCAGTACCTGGTATTGGGCTTCGCCGGCTCGTCAAACATCTCAAACATGAAGGTCGGGATTTGATGGCTTTTCGTATAGGCGATGTAGTTGTTCCAGTAAGTCTTTTCATTGGGGACCGTTGCGATGAGTTGCCCACCTGATTTTTTCTGAGAACCGGTGCTGGCCCATCCTGTTTCTCCAACGTAAACGTCTGGAATGTGTGTTAGCTTACCGGCGGTTTTCAGCTTTTGGATCGCTTGCTGGAAGCCGAAGTACTGAGCATCGAATAATCCGACGAACGTTTTCCCTCCCACGCTGATGGATTGCTCGAACAACGCATATTTCAGAGAAATGTCGACGGGGTTGTCAATGATGGCGTGGAAAGGATAGGCATCCAGGAACACGAATGAGTTGATGCTACCGAGATAATCCAGTAGTGAAGCGGCCGTGTCCGCATACGGATTCTGGAAACGTGTGTTCTGAGGAGGCCAACTGTCCTGCGTCGCGCCCATTGTGATGGAAGTCGTGACCCTGATGCCGCTCAAACTCTCGTTCACGAGGGCCTGGTGGAGGTTTTGCACAGCCAGTACAATGTCACCGTATACATTGTTGTGGAAGACCTCATTGCCAACGCAAATCGCCTTCACGCTGGCGTTGATCGGCTCCACGTTTTCCTGAATGTAGCTTTCGGCATTCGCGACAGAGCCGGCAAAGTTGGCAATTTGGTCCTGCGCGGTGCCCATGCAGATTTCGAGTCCGGCGTCGGCCGCTGCTCGTAGAGCCGCCTCATCGTAGTGATACAGCTTGACCGATTTGAAGCCTGCTTGCTGAATCAGGGGGATCGCGTTGGGAATAGTCGGATCAGGGTTTCCCCGATTTAGCCCCCAAGCGACACCAAAGAGAGAACTGAAAACGTTGTTTGCCATAGCCCTCACTCCTTTCAGAGAGAAACGCGCCTACTTACTTCACCTTGAAACGCCACAATACGTTTCAATCGTGCGGCCTGATATCAGGCCGCCCTTGTCATAGTGGAACTAATTTCCGAATAGGTTTCAAACAACAAAAGCCAACCCTCTCCTAACCTGCGGAAAAGGTCGGCCTTCAACGTCTCATGCTCTCACCTCCTGCGTTGGCTATTGGCTGCGATGGAGGCTACGATGGCTGAGTGTCGGTTAATACCTGCTTGCTATTGTATCACACAACGACCCAAGGGTCAAATGCTAATCTGCGTTCCAAAGTGGGCCAAATGTCGAACTTCCACCTTGACTACGCCTCTAAATAGGCTAAAGCTTCCTCACGACTCAACAGAGGGGTTTCTTTGGCTTCATCCATCGCTTTGCTCAAGCAATAGTCTTCCATTGCCTCAGATAGTTCCTCAGTGGAAGTATCATCTTCTATGAACAGTTGTTTCCACAACTCGATGGGAATCACAACCGCCTTTAGCTGACCACTCCTATCTGTCAAGTATTCAAGTTCAAGCATAGATACTTCTCCTCAAAAATTCAGAGCGATGGCTGCCTCAGCAGGCATAAGCTTTATCAAGATCATTTCTTCTCATAAGTCAGCCGGGTTGACGTAGATGTACCTGGATGGATCTTCCAGGTCTCGCAAGGCTTGAAGCAGGTGATTCCGATTGGCTTCCGTGGATAGCAAATACCCGGTCGTATCCTGCTGCTCAGCCGGCTCCACCATGACAATCACTTCTACCAACATGCCGCTGGGCAACTCCGGCGACGAAACCTCGATTTTACCGCCTTCTCCCACAACGGCCTTTTGTCTGATCCCAGCAATCATAGCTACTCCATGCCTAATCTCAGTATCTACACGCTATTTTAACACACAACGACCCAAGCGTCAAATGCATCGCGTTGCCAAGAGAACTGAACAGTGGTATAATTGCAGCATGATGGTATCAGCAAAGCGTTTCTTCCAAAGGAGACTGGCGGCCATAATCGCCACGGCGTTGTTCGTCGGCAGCTTGCTGCTCTACGTGAGCACGATGGCTCCTTCGGTGGTGCCGGGGGACTCCGCCGAGTTCCAGTTCGTGCCCTACATCCTGGGCATCGCCCATCCGCCAGGCTACGCTCTCTACATCCTGCTGGGCAAACTCTTCACCCTCCTTCCTCTGGGCAGTGTCGCCTATCGAATGAACCTCTTCACCGCCCTGTGGGGCGCGCTGACTGTCTCCCTCACCTACCTGATCATCCTGCAACTGTCAATTGATCCCTCAACAGAAGGCCCACCCTCCCCTAACCCCTCCCTCCGAGGGAGGGGAAATGCGCTACTCGCCGCTCAGGTGTCGGCTATCCTGGGCGCGTCTGCTTTCGCCGTCAGCGCCAACCTCTGGCAACACGCCACCTTCGCCAACGCCCATACCCTGACTGCATTTTTAGCCGCCCTTGCCCTGCTCCTTCTGCTGGCCTGGGACAGGAGCAGGGACGCTAGATGGCTGTACGCCTTCGCCCTGGTCTGCGGCCTCAGCGTGACCCACCACCCTCTTCTTCTGATTAGCTTCCCCGCCTTCGCCGCCTTTATCCTGCTGGTGAGCCTTCTCCCCTCCCTCCCAGGGAGGGGCAGGGGGAGGGTGAATCCTCACCAACCGACAAGATTCCCTTGGCTGATCAGCCCGAAGAAGCTGGCCACCCTCGGCCTCCTGTTCCTGCTCGGCCTCTCGGTCTACCTGTACTATCCCGTCCGAAGCGCGCCCCCCTTCGGCCCACAAGACGCGAACACGCTGGACGGCTTCCTTCGCCTGGTCACGGCGGAGGGGCTGCGCATGAACCTCTTCCCCTTCGGTTGGCGGGAGCAGCCCCAGCGCGTGCTGGCCCTCAAGACGCTCCTGGGCCTGCAATATAACGCCCCCGCCATCCTGCTGGGCATTGTGGGGGCCATCTGGCTGGCTCTCAAAAGACGCAGGGCCTTCGTGCTACTGGCGCTCTTTTTCGCCCTGAACTCGGCCCTCATCATGAACACCATCCAGGACGTGATGAAATACCTGCACCTGCCCTTCATGGTCTACGCCGTCTGGATCGGCTGTGGGGCGATGGCTCTCTTCGATCTCCTGGAGAGATGGCGGGCCAAGCCCCGGACAAAGGCTCTCTGCTCCGTCGCCCTGGGCCTCCTCCTGCTTGCATCCCCTCTCAGGATGGGTCTGCTCAACCTCTCGCGGGTGGACCTGAGCGAGTACCGCCTGGCCGACGAGTTCGTCCAGGCCCCCTT
>CAZQDO010000572.1:0-3274 GCA_964592085.1 uncultured Anaerolineae bacterium
TGTCTGTCGCTGGCGCCGGCGTGGCCGTGGGGGTCGGGGTCGGCGTGCGTCTACAGCCCCCCATAATCAAAGCCACCAACATCAGCCAAATCATCGCTACGCGCTTGACAGTCACGGCCCACCTCTTGTCATCTGCCCGTGATAGACGGGTCCTCTGTCGTCACCGTCGCTCAATGAGCAAACCGCTTTCACCAGCTTCAATCATAATAGCCAACCTGGCGCGGGCATCGGCGGGATCAACTCCAACAGACCCAGGGTGAATCTCCACACCATAAAGATAACTGGCTACCCACTCGGCTAGTTTAGCAGCCAATTCGTCGTCCGGATCAAATAGCAGCATTGTTTCAAAGCCGTCGTAGCCAGCCTCAGCCAGGATCTCTTTGGCCTGATCCGGACGGTACGCCGGCTCTGTGGGGCCAGCCAGGGTCCGCCCCGAAAGAAAGTCCACCAACACCACTTCCCCGATTTCGTTACCGAGCGTGGCCCAATCCATGCTGAGTCTCAGGGCCTTTTGCACCCTTTCATCGCTGAAGGGACCACCACCAACGACAAGGGAGAATCTTGCTGCTGCTGACGGTGACAGGACGGCTATGGTTGTGCTCTCCATGTTGGATAGCTGACCGGCCACGTCGCGGGCGCGAGCGTAGACGGGGAACTCGCCACCGTTGCCCGTCCACTCCAGGGACCAGTTCAGCTCACACCACGTTATCCCACCACAATCGGCCTCATCACCGCTATCAAAGTAGTCGTCCCCTGTGCCCTTCATCTGCCACCAGATGGACTCCAGGCCGACATCGTCGCTGGCAACCAGCGTGATCCTGAACCCCTCCCCCTGATAGATGGTTGCCGGTTCGACGTATATCCCCTCCACTACCGGCGGGTTGTCTTGCACGACGGCAGCCATGACAGCGAAAGAGCCTTGCCGGTACGTCGCATTGCCCGCGTTATCGAAGGCCCCAACCTCGTAGCCATATTCACCCGCAGGATACGGCCCGCCCGTCGCCTCGCAAGACGGTTCCCGACAGATCACCAGCCGTTGGCCTGGCATCTGAATCTCAATGCGGTCTAACCCACTCTCATCATCTCCCGCTTCAGCGACGACGGTCACCGCTTGCTCCTCGTTGGGCTCGCCCGGCGAGTGCCCGGCCTCCAGCCAGGGGCCCGCCCGATCCTCTGCCTCGCGAGCGACGACAGTGAAAGAACCCTCTTGGTACGTCACATTGCCCGCGTTGTCGAAGGCCCAAACCTCGTAGCCGTACTCACCGGCAGAGTACGGCCCGCCTGTCGCCTCGCAGGACGATTCCCGACAGGTCACCAACGGCCGGCCCGACATCTGAATCTCGATGCGGTCCAGCCCGCTCTCGTCATCTCCCGCTTCAGCGACGACGGTCACCGCTTGCTCCTCGTCAGGCTCGCCCGGCGAATGCCCTACCTTCAGCCAGGGATTCGTCCCATCCTCCTCTTCGGACGGCACGATCACGGGCCGGAGCGGCCCTACCTCCCCGGTTCCACCCAGCCTCTCCAGCCACTCCTGCACCTCATCCAGGTCGACCTCAATCAGGGAGTGCGGCGGCTGGCCAGGCTCCACCCACGTCGCTTGACCAGCGCGGACGACCACCGTCTGGCCCTGAGCCTCGACTTCCACCTCCCCATCAAACGCCACGACCCAGGTGACCTCGTCGTCGTCCACCGAGACCAGATAGGCCGTGGCGGTGGCCCGGACCGTCGCCCAGTCCGTCTCCGTGGTCACATCTACTACCTGGTTCGCCTGGTGCTGCAATTCCTGATGGGTGGTCCCCAAAGCGAGATAGAGCTTCACGATGGGGGAGGCGTTGGGATCGGGCGCTGCCTTCACCTGCAATGCTGTCTGGCGAAAAACCTTCACTCTCAAGAAGGCAGAGAACTTCAGGATGCCCACGCCGTAGCTGTCGGTGTTGATCTGGTCGCCCGTACCCACTGGCTCAGGCTGGCTGCCAGACACCTCTTTGACCGCCTCACCAGGACGGCGGAACTCCACTTTGGTTCTCTCGGCTGAAAGGCCGGCAGCAGCGCCAGGTGCCGGCGCCCCACAGCGACAGGCGGTCACGTTCAACGCCAACAACACGAGGAGGATCAACCTGACCAACCATTTCCCGTTCATGGCTCACCTCCTGCAGGCGCTTCCCTACGGCCCATGCCATAGGCGATGGCCAGGCCGATGATCGGGCCGGCGGCCAGAACCAGGGCAGGGCTCGTCGCCGGCAGGGTCTCCGTCACAGCCAGCAAGCCAAAACCCACGACACCGCCCAGCACGCCACCTGCCAGCCTAGCCAGAGGAGCTTTGCTCAACCCGCCCACCAGTGGGATGCCGGCGGCTGTCAAACTGCCCGTCAACGCCGCGACGATGGCCGTGCTCAGAAACGGCTGTCTACCCACCACCGCGTAAGGCACCAAGGCCAATGCAAAACCGATGGCTCCCCCCACGATGCCGCCCAAGGTCGGAGCCGCTATCGGTCGTCCAGGCCCCAAAGCTCGCCCGATACTGATTCCTGATGCCACAAGTCCCCCCGCCATGAAGCCCAGGATGCCAAAGAGTACTATGGCCAGAGGGGCAATGAGCAGACCTGAAGCCACATTTCCTTCCAACTGCACCACGTTAAGAACCACTGCTGGCGCCAACCCCAGTGCAAACCCAACCGCCCCGCCGACAGCTCCGCCCACGGCCACAGACCGAATCGAGTTCCGCGCGCGGCTCAGCCGGATGCGCGCCACCCGGCGGGCCACCTTCTCGTACAGAGACCAGCTCAATTCCGGCAGCAGGGCCGCATCGGTATCCCACACCCAGGCCAGGGCTTCCACCGCTCTCGCCTGCGGGTCTCCTTTGGCCTCCCAGGCGAGCTGTGCCAGCTCCTCCACCGCTTCCCCCACCCCCGTTCGAGCCAGGCCCACGGCAGCGGCTTGCCGAACCTGGGGATCGGCGTCATTCAAAGCCACTGGTTGCAGGGTCAGCGCAACCTCATCGGTTTTGATCTGGCTCAGAGCGTGTATGGCGTGAATCCTCTCCTTTGAAGTCCATCTGGGTGGCAACACCTCGGTCAGGCAGGCCACCTGATCGCCCACCCCAGGCACGCGGCTCAGCCAGTAGGCCATCTCGTACTCGTAGCGGGCTGCACTGCGCAAAAGCAAGGCATTCTTCTCAAGTCCCAGGTCGCCCAGGTCATCCCGCAGCTCGTAGACCTCTTTCACCCGGCTCAGGTCCAGCAGTTCCCCGCTATGCTGCCAGTCGGACAGGCCG
>CAZQDO010000573.1:0-3267 GCA_964592085.1 uncultured Anaerolineae bacterium
CTTGCCTTTTTAGGCGAAATGGGGTATTATTTAAGCCGCGTCGCAAAGGAGGAAAGGGGGAACGATGCGAGCACTGATCACGGGCATCTCCGGCTTCGTCGGCAGCCACCTGGCCGAATACCTGCTTGAGCGCACCGACTGGCACGTAGCGGGCACGGTCTACGGCCCCGAAGAGAACATTGAGCCTCTGCGAGACAGGCTGGAACTCTACCCAGCGGAGCTTTCAGAGCTGGAAACGGTGACCTCGATCCTGGAGCAAGCGAAGCCGGACTACATCTTCCACCTGGCCGCCCAACCCCTCGTCTCCCTCTCCCGACGCGATCCCTGGGGCACGCTGGCCATCAACATCCGCCTCCAGCTCAATATCCTGGAAGCTGTCGCCAGGCAAGGATCGTCGGCCAGGATACTGGTAGTAGGCTCCAGCGAGGAGTACGGGCTGGTGCGCCCGGACGAACTGCCCGTCAAAGAGACGAATCCCCTCCGCCCCACCAGTCCCTACGCGGTCAGCAAGGTTGCCCAGGATATGCTGGGGTTGCAATACTACTTGAGTCACCAGTTATTCACCGTGCGAGTGCGGCCCTTCAACCACATCGGCCACCGCCAGAGCCTGGGCTTCGTGGCCCCGGATTTCGCCAGCCAGATAGCCAAAGCGGAGGCGAGCTTGCGAGAGCCCGTCATCCAGGTGGGCAACCTGGAACCTCAGCGCGACTTCAGCGACGTGCGGGACGTGGTGCGGGGCTACCACCTGCTCATCACCCAGGGAGAGCCAGGGGAGGTCTATAACGTGGGCTCAGAGCAAGCTCGGTCGGCAGGGGAACTGCTACAGACATTGATGGCCATGAGCAAAGTCGCCATCACCATTGAGCAGGATCCAGAGCGCGTCCGGCCCACCGACGTCCCTGTGATCTTCGGCGACTGCACCAAGATTCGGCAGCGGACCGGCTGGCGAACCACCATCCCTTTCGAGGATAGCCTGCGGGACGTGCTGGATTATTGGCGGGAAAGAATCAGAAAGGACAAGGAAAATTAAATGACCAAGAAAGCACTGGTTACCGGCGTCACCGGCCAGGACGGCTCGTATCTGGCCGAGTTTCTGTTGGAAAAGGGCTACCAGGTCATCGGCATGGTGCGCCGCACCAGCACCGTGAACTTCGAGCGCATCAAGCACATCCAGGAGCAAATCATTCTGGCCCCCGGCGATCTGGTGGACCAGGTCTCCATCATTGACGTCCTGCGAGAACACCACCCCGATGAAGTCTACAACCTGGCGGCTCAATCTTTTGTCCCCATCTCCTGGAGCCAGCCGGTGCTGACGGGCGAAGTGACGGCCCTGGGAGTCACCCGGGTGCTGGACGCCATTCGCACCGTGGATCCGACCATACGGTTCTATCAGGCGTCCTCGTCCGAGATGTTTGGCAAAGTGCGGGAAACGCCCCAAAACGAGGACACCCCCTTCTATCCTCGTAGTCCTTACGGGGTGGCCAAGGTCTACGGCCACTTGATCACCGTCAACTATCGGGAGAGCTACGGGCTGTTCGCCTGCTCAGGTATCCTTTTCAACCACGAGAGCCCCCGGCGAGGGCTGGAATTCTCCACCCACAAGGTGACCCACGGTGCAGCACGCATCAAGCTGGGCCTGGACAATGAACTCAAGATGGGCAACCTGGACGCCAAACGAGATTGGGGCTTCGCCGGAGATTACGTCAAGGCCATGTGGCTCATGCTCCAGCAGGACGAGCCAGATGACTACGTGGTAGGTACCGGGAGGACTCATTCGGTGCAAAGGCTTTGTGAGCTGGCCTTCGACTACCTCGGTTTGGATTGGCGCGATCATGTCGTGGTGGATCCCAGGTTCCTCCGCCCGGCCGACGTGGACTTTCTGGTGGCTGACGCCACCAAGGCTCGCACCAAGCTAGGCTGGGAGCCCACCGTCACCTTTGAGGAGCTGATCCAGATGATGGTAGATGCCGACCTGGAGGCGTTGAAGAGGGAAAACAACCTACGATAAGAGAGGAAAACAAGACATGGCTGATCAAGAAGTGTTAGAGGTTCAACAAGGGATTTGGATTGACAAGCAATGGATCCGTAATGCCGGACTGGGCTCCCGTTTGCAGGTGATAGTGCGGCCAGGGGAGATTCGCATTTTGCCCGTGCGGGACGAATCCGAACGACAAGAATCATCAAAGGGATGGGAGGTTTTTCGCTCCCTGGGGCGTGATGCCCAACCTGGGCGACTGCCAAACGCTGCTGTAGAGCACGATCGCTACCTCTACGGGGAAGATCGATGAGACAGATACTTGTAGATACAAGCGCGTGGGATGCCATCGCCGATAGCGGTGATCCCAACCACGACGTGGCGCTATTGTTCAGAGATGAAATCGCTGGACAGTGCCAGTTGGTCGTGACAAATTACATCCTGGATGAGTTGTATACACTGCTGCTGATGAGCGTTGGATATCACCGTGCTGTGGATTTCAAGGATAAACTCGACGTTTTGATAGAGGAGGGTGTTCTTGAGGTCGTCTGGGTTTCAGAGAACATCGCGACTGAGGCATGGGCTGTGTTCGAACGATTCAATGTGGACAAGCAATGGTCATTCACAGACTGTGTCTCATACGTGGTGATGAAGCAACGCGGAATTATTGAGGTTTTTGCCTTTGATGACGACTTCGCACAGATGGGCTTTATATGTCAGCCCTAATACTGCAACGATGGCTCGCTATAGGGTAAATGCCGACCTGGAAACATGGAAGAAGGAAAACGAACTGAGAGGTTAGTTATGAAGATTAAGTTCGGTACCGACGGATGGCGAGGCAAGATCGCCGAGGATTTCACTTTCGACAACGTGCGGCGCTGCGCACAGGGGTTCGCCTGCTATTTGCTCAGCAAAGAGTTGGCTGAGAAGGGCGTAGTGGTGGGCCATGACCGCCGCTTCGCCTCGGAGCACTTCGCGGCGGCTGTGGCCGAGGTGCTGGCTGCCCACGACATCCGCGTCCATCTCACCCAGGGAGCCACTCCTACCCCGGTCATCGGCTACAGCGTGGTGGCGTTTGAAACGGCGGGGGCAGTCAACATCACTGCCAGCCACAATCCACCCACCGATAACGGCTTCAAGGTGCGGGACGAGCATGGGGGCGCCATTGACCCTGAGGGGCTGAAAGAGATCGAGGCCCTCATCCCTCCCATCGAAGAAGTGAAGCGACTGCCTTTAGATAAGGCCGAGGCTCAAGGATTGGTGGAACGCTTCGATCCGGCGCCGGCCTATCT
>CAZQDO010000574.1:0-1018 GCA_964592085.1 uncultured Anaerolineae bacterium
CCTCCGAGCCACTGCAACCGAAGAAGGTGACCTCTAGATCCCCTGGACAGATCTCGGCCAGCTTGGCCGCCAGGAGGGCTGCCGGCGCGCTGGCATAGCCCATCGTACAGTTGACAAACTGAAGCCGCTCCACCTGGGCTGCGATCGCCTCGGCCATCTCCTTCCTGCCGTGGCCGATCAGCGCTGTCGCTAGCCGGCTGGAGCCATCCAGGTACTCTCGACCGTTAATGTCGCGCAGGATTGCACCATGGCCTTCGACTATCACCAACGGACCGTCATCCACATGCTCGGCCATCTGGTAGTCGTGCTGCCACAGGTGACGCACCGCAGCTTGCCTGATCTCTTCAGCGTGACTCGCCAGGACATCAAGGTCCGCCATCGGTGATAGCTCTTCCATGCTCAACCTCCTTTGCCATCCACAAGTCCCTGTACACTGGCCATGCGTTCCACAGCGCGGATGTCGGACTCACGGTTTTCCTCTCCCGCGCTTGGCATGACCCGATCCCGACCGATGCACTGACCCCAATACCACTTAGTGCCCTTCGGCGGCTTGCGCCGATCTTCACGCCACGCCGCTGCGCAACCTTGCTCCGAGATCAATGCAGAACGGCTAGTGACCGGCGATGAACTGTCCGCTCCCGCTCATTCCTGGTCGCCTTCGATCTCAGATGAGTCGTACCTGGAGAGGCGGGCAAATGCCCTTCGATCAAGTCGCAAATCTGCTTCCCACCCCTCGGCGCACGCCTGACGCACACGTGTGGCGTCCCTAGCCTCCAGTGCTTCTAATACCTGGGTGTTGTAGGTCCGGGCATTGTGAGACCAGATACTGAATTCCTCGTCGTCGTAGTGAAGGAACGGGAACGAGTGGTACTTGTCCCAGGTCTGCTCCAAGAGGCGAATGAGATATGGGCGGTTGGTGGCTCTCCAGGCAATCTCGTGAAATCGGCGGTCTGCCGCCATGACTTCTGAAACCACATTGCCGGCCTCGTATACGGTCTCAAGGAGCACCTGGCGCATG
>CAZQDO010000574.1:1028-3264 GCA_964592085.1 uncultured Anaerolineae bacterium
CCAGTTCGAAGGCCAACTGCTCTAGGAAACAGAGCACATCGCCGTGGTCAGCCATATAGTCGGGTGTGGGGATGGCTGTTCGGAAGCCTTTGTACGGCTCTATCACCACAAAGCCCTCGGCCGCAAGTCGCTTCAGGGCTTCACGCACGGTGGAAACGCTCGTCCCCGACTCTCGAGCGAGATCTCGCTGGCGAAGCCAGACACCTGGTCTCAAGCGGCCGCATAGGATCTGCTTGTGGATGATCTGGTAGACCTGATCGGGCAGGCTCTCCAACCGCATGTCCTCTCGCACGACACTAGGATCTAGCAAAGGTACCTTGCTCATCTAGGCCTGCCCCATGGAATAGACTGGAGCCGATTTGATGCATGTCTTGGTGAAGTGTATGTTCGATGTTCGATGTTCGATCATTTGCCACATTATACACCAAGCCACGTATTGTGTCAAGCCCAGCCATGCAATTCCTCCCCCGTGCTTCCCGCTTTCCTGAGATGAATCCGCTTCATCTCACCTTGCGCTCCACCGTGCCAAGGACTACACTCGTGTGGTACCGTCGGAAAAGCCCAGAGTCCCCTGCTCTTCGACCTGTGGGGAGAGTCGATGTGGGTGCCGTCAGTCTTCCTCACCAACCCCCGCATATGGGGGCGCGCAGTTGACAACGCTGCTTGGCTGGTCGCGCCCTTCGGCGACTGGGAGGATAGTCTCCTCGTGATCTTCGAACTAGTTGTTCGCCTCATCCGCCACATGGACTCTATGCGCCACAGGGAAGCCACTGGCAACGCGAAGAGCCTCGCCCAGTTCGAAGCACAGGAGCGTGATATGTTCTGCGCTGTGAAGGTGCCCCCACAGGGGTCAGTGACCCGGCAAGACAAGGCAACACCGCGGCTGACGCTCAAGGTCGAGGAATCAGTCTTCAACGCGGACGTCGAGGAGTACGTCAAGGCCCGGAACCCTCGATCCCAGCCCTCTGTGGGCCGAGCCACGGAGCTGCAGCCTGCACCGCTGTCTGCGCATGGAGATGACACCACCGGACGTTGCCGAGAATAGGGAGGAAGAATGCCACTCTGGGGAGGGATAGAAGTAGGTGGAACGAAGACCGTGTGCGTCGCAGGCACCGGGCCTGAGGACCTGCGGGCAGAACAGCGCTTCCCCACTACGACGCCGGCCGAGACCATTCAACGGATCATTCGCTTCTTTCGAGACCAGGCCTCGGAGGAACCTCTGGAGGCGGTGGGCATCGGCTCCTTTGGCCCACTGGATATGGATCCCGAATCGCCTCGCTTCGGCTATATTACCAGCACGCCCAAGCCGGGTTGGGCCTACACCGACCTGGCAGGAAACCTGCGCCGGGGCCTCGGCATACCGGTGGGCCTGGACACGGACGTCAACGCTGCAGCCCTGGGCGCCCCCCCAACGGTGCTCGCCCAGGGATTGGACGATTTCGTCTACCTGACCGTCGGCACAGGCATCGGCGGTGGAGGCATGGTCCACGGCACGCCGCTCCATGGCCTGAGCCACCCCGAGATGGGGCACATCCGCGTCCCCCACGACCGGGCCCTCGATCCCTTCGACGGCGCCTGTCCCTACCACGGCGACTGTCTGGAGGGGTTGGCCTCTGGGCCAGCGCTGGAAGCGCGCTGGGGACAGTCTGCCGCCACTCTGCCTGACGATCACCCAGCATGGCCGCTGGAGGCGGAGTACCTGGCCCTGGGTTTGGTCAACCTGATCTGCATCCTCTCGCCCCAGCGCATCATCGTAGGGGGTGGCGTCATGCAACGAGCCCAGCTCTTTCCCCTCCTACGGCGGAGGGTGCAGGAGCTGCTCCACGGCTACCTCCAGGCGCCGAGAATCCTGGAGGGGATCGACGAGTACATCGTACCACCCGCGTTGGGAGACCTGTCTGGGGCACTGGGGGCCATCGTGCTGGCACAACGAGCTCGCTTGGGGGCGCGGCCAGAGCCATCTGCGCCAGGCTCTGGCCCGGGCGCTGCGCCGCCGCCCCCTAAGCTCCCTGCTCGTCCACGCCAACCAGGAGGAACAGACCGAGGACAACGTCGGCGCTCTGAGTAGTCTGTTGCTCTGACAATGGGTACTGGCGGACGTCCACCAGATCCTGGCGGCCTGACGATCCGCACCGCGGGCGGCCCTGCAGTGCGCTCATGGCGGGAAAAAGGACGCAGGACCAAGGATGCCAGATCGAGCCAAGGGCCCTCAATTTGTGTGTTTTTCCGCAAGAAG
>CAZQDO010000575.1:0-3254 GCA_964592085.1 uncultured Anaerolineae bacterium
GCTCGAGGTAGGCACGCACCAGCCCAGCCGTGAACTCTGGGCGCAAGGTGATGGAATCTCCCCCCTTGTCGAGAAAGGAGTACATCTCTTTCTCCACAATGTCGGTGGTCTCGCCCACGCCGCGCTCGAAGAGCGGGGTCGCCTCGAAGATGGGCGTGTCCAACTGCTCATAGCCGTAGAGCTGGCCGATGTAATGAGCGCGCTCCAGGATGTGACGCCAGTAGGGTTGATCCTCAGGTAGAATATCTTGTGTGCCGCGCAGTGCACTGTACAAAGCCAACGGAGGCCTCCTTTGTTGATTTAAGCTTTATTATAACCGATTTCTCCCTTTTACGCTAACCTCTCGTCACATTCCTCTCGGTAGCCGCAGCTCCGGCAGCGGTTGGGGTTAGCGTGGCTGGGGGTCACGTCGTCAGCGGCCAGGTGTTGGCGCATCTCGGCCAAGACGTTCAACAACTCAGCCCGCAACTGGGCGGTGTACTCGATGGCGTAGGCCTGGTCGCGGTATTTGATGATGCCATAGGGCGGGGGCTGCCCGACCTCCTCCTCTACCAGAAGGCAATAGGCAGCCAGTTGGAGGACGTGGGAGCGATAGGGGCTCGGCGGACAAGCGGTGGATTTGACCTCGACCGGGATTCTGGTACGCCCGTCATCCACGAGGTAATCGGGCTTGCCCGTCAGGAGATAACGGCGGGAGAAGAGGGGCTTCTCACAGCGATTCCAGGCCCCGGTGTCGGCGTAGATCACTCGGCCCTGGGGCAACCCCGTCTGCTGGTGCAGGCGGCGGGCCCGCCTGAGCAGGAGCAGGCCACCCCCGAGCAAAATCAGCGCACCTGCCAGTAGAATCACGCGCGGGTCGGTCACGGTGTGTTTTCCCTGTATTCCCTAACCCGGACAAGCCGGAACCAAACAGGATTTAAAACCACCAAGTCACCAAGACACCAAGTTCTTTAGTTTTTTCCTGCTTCGTGTCTTTGTGTCTTTGTGGTTGATTTTCTTGCCCAATGTGCAAGAATTTCACCGGCAAGGTATTAGTGAGCGGAGCGAGCCGGAACCCCGAACGACTCGACTGAGCTCGCCGAAGTCTTGTTCGGGTTCTTCGCTCCCCCCTGACAAGTCAGGGACTCCGGCCCCTTAAAGTCGCGACTACACAGTTCTAGCCCCGCAAGGCCAACGCCAAGAACAACGCGCCAGCCAGCACGGCCAGGGCCAGCAGTGCATACGCCCAGCGCCGCAGGCGATGAGAAACCACCACCTGTTCCCCGTGTCGGACGTGGGCCGCTTCGCCGGCCGCCAGCCTCTCCAGGTTGGCCGGGCGGTAGCCGAGCACTCTTCCCATCCACCAGGCCCTGGCGCAGTAGGCATACTCCCTCAGTTCGCTGGCTCGAATGACCTGGCTGGCCTTTCTAGCCATTGACGTTGACCCTCTCCTCGAAGGCCCGCAGTGCTTCCTGCAGCTTATCCTGGCGCATGGCCATGGTCAGATCGCCTCGCGTGCGCTCCAGCACGCCCCGCACGACATCGGTGGTGCGGCGAAGTCGGCTGGTGATGGCGTCGGGGAAATCCATGGTGACCAGGACGGAGTAGACGTCGTCCATGGCGGCGAGCATCTCCTCGCCTCGCTCGGTCTGACCGTGACGGATGATGTCCAGCACGTAGCGGCGCAGCTCCCCCACGGCCTCGCCCAGCCCGTTGAGATAGGCGGGATACTCTATGTTCAGGTCGTCGGGGTCGGGCAGAGGGCCGTCGGTGATCAAAGCGTAGGTGATGCTGGCCTCGGCCAGCTCCTTCAGGGCATCCTGAGTGTAGCCGGCGTAATACAGGTCCGCGTAATCAGCCACACACTCCCTTAGCTCAGAGGCCGCCTGGTGGGCTGTAGCCAGGAGTCGGCCCGCTTCCTCGAACTCGGCCCTGTGAGTAGCTCGGATAGAGTTGGCGCAATAGCGAATCAACTGCCGCGAGCGCCGCAGCGCCTCGTCCCGCGCCGCGTTCCTGGCCTCGAAGTCCTCGCGAATTCTCTCTGCAATAGCGTCCAGATTGTCCAAAGGGATCTCCTTCCCCAATAGGTTTACCCTTACCACCAAGACACAAAGACACGAGGTTTTCTTGGGAGGTCAATCCATCCTGTTTTTCCTTGTGCCTTGGTGTCTTTGTGGTGAAGAGCTCGGTTGCGGCTACTTGATGAAGCCGATGGGCTTTTCCTCATCGAATTTGTGCTCAGGCGTCTTGATCTCGCCGAACTTCTCCTCGAACTTCCCGAGGTTATCTCCCAAAGCCCGATGCAGGAGCTTGGCGTTCATGGGCGTCATGATGATGCGGGCGTAGACCTTGGCCTTGGGCACGTTGGGAAGCAACTTGGCGAAGTCCATGACGATCTCCGAGGGAGAATGGGTGATGAGGGCAAAGTTGGAATAGATGGCCTCCAAATCCTGAGGCAATTCGATATTCACACGCACTTGCGGTTTGCCTTTCTTGTTGCTCATAATATCGCTCCTTTCGTTGATACTGGATCCAAGCACGGAACACGCAACACGTCTCCACGTTTCACGTTTGACGTTTCACGAACCCTTCCTTTTCGGCAGTTCCGGCTTCACAATTCTAAAACATCTCCATCCGATAATCCACCACCTCCACGTCGGGGCGGTTGGTCTCGATCCACTGGACAACTTTGGTCAGCAGGCCATGCACGTAGTCGGAGCCGTTGGACACGCAGGCCACCCCCAGCGTAGCCGATTGCCAGAGGTCGTGATCGTCCACTTCAGCGATAGAGACATTGAACTGGTTGCGCACCCGGGCCATGACCGACTTGAGGACCCGTCGCTTGCCCTTCAGCGACCCGTTGCCAGGGATGCGCAGTTCGATGATGCAGGTGCCGATAATCATTTGTCTCTCTATTCCTGCTCCTTCTTCGCTTCTAGCTCCCGTTTCGTAACCTCGAGATTCTCCCGCACGGTTTCTGCGCTGGGCTTGTCGCCTATTCTCTCGAACATCCTCAAGCTCTTCTCGAAAAAGGGGATAGCATCTTCTAGCCGCCCTTGGACTTGATAGAGCAAGGCCATGTTGTTGAAGGTAGTGGCCATCAAATGCTCATCGCTTATCCTCTGCGTTATCTCCAGAGCGCGCTCAAAGTACTCAATGGCTTTGTCCCATTCCCCCTTGACTCGATAGAGTTCCCCCAAGTTGTTGAAGGTGCGGGCTATCATGTACTCATCGCCTATCCCCTGCGTTATCTCCAGGCTGTGCTGGTAGTACTC
>CAZQDO010000576.1:0-3249 GCA_964592085.1 uncultured Anaerolineae bacterium
CCTCAAAATGATGTTGGTGAAGGCCCGCTGCAGTTGAGAGACGTCTGCCATGAGAGGCGGTATCCCGTCTTCCAGTTGGATGGCAGCTTCCCAATAATCTGGCAGGAAGGCCTGGGATACCGACTCCCTGACAATCAACTTGACGTCGCCTCGCCGAAGGGCGGGCTCCTTCGGCAGGGCGAAATCCATCAGGTCGGAAACGATCCTGTTGGCGTTCGCGATTTCCCTTCCCATGATCCGGAGGTGCTTGTGTACCTTCGCCTCGTCGTGGCCCAACTTCATGTCGAGATAGTAGATGGAGTTTTTCATTACCCCCAACTTGTTTCTGATGTCGTGCCCTACGGCTCGTATCAACTGTCCCGTAGCAGGCAACGCATCAGGCGAGGCCGGCTGAGCGGCTTGCATCTGGTTGCCCTCCTTTTTGATACTTTCTGCGACAGATTCCATCAACAAGTTAAATCACCTCCTCTACTTCAGCGCCCCTTCCCGGAAAGTGCATGGAGCCCCGTCTCCGAGGCCTGCCCTGAGCCTGTCGAAGGGACGGGGGCTAGGAGCGTTTTCAAAGACTTTCCGGGAGATCTCTCAATGCCCCCTCTGTGACAGACCGGCTCTGGTCGGCCGATGCTGTCGCTGCCGGAGGATGTCGCCGGCTTTCCTCCAGGTACTCGTTCAGCATCGTCAGGCTATAGCGGCGATGACCACCGGGCGTACGGAAAGGCACCAACTGCTCCATCTTGTCCATCCTACTCAGGGTGGCGAGGCTGATGCCCAGATAGTCGGCGGCCTCCCTGGCTGTGAGTAGATGTTTTCTATGCTCCATGACCTGAATCCTCCTACATTAATCTTGCACTGCCCGTCAGTTACTCCCACTCAAACCCCTTCTTGGTGAAAAGCTTCAGGCAAGCCTCCACCGTTTCCGGATCATAAAGGGTGCCCTTGTTTTGTAAGATCTCCTTCAGGGCCTTGTCTACGCCCAGAGCTGACCTATAAGGTCGGTGAGAGGCCATCGCCTCAACGACATCGGCTACAGCCAGGATTCGCGCTTTCATGAGGATGTCTTCATCCGATAGCTCTTGGGGATACCCGGAACCGTCCACCCGCTCGTGATGCTGCAACACGATCTCGGCCACCGGCCAGGGAAAGTCGATCCCCTTCAATATGTCGTAGCCGACCTTGGGGTGAGTCTGAATCATGCCCCATTCGAGCCGGCTTAACTGGCTGGGCTTGCTGAGGATCTCCGCAGGCACGCTGATCTTGCCGATGTCGTGAATCAGCCCGGCCATACGAATCCCCTCGATCTGTTCTTCAGCAAGGCCCATCTCTCTGGCGATGGCACAGGCCAGTTGGGTCACCCGCCGCTGATGACCAGCCGTGTAGGGATCCCGCATCTCAATGGCGGATACCAGCGTGGTGACTGTTCCCTCCAGGGACATTCGTAGTTTCTCGAGACTCTGTCGAAGCCCTTCCTCCGCCCGCTTGCGCTCGACCAGTTCTCGCTGAGCCTCCTCGTACAGCCGCGCGTTATAAATGGCAATGGCCACCTGACCGGCGAAGGCCTGCGCCATCTCCGTCTTCTCCTCACCATAGACGTCAGGCTCTCTATGGTCTATGCTCAGGAAGCCCACCGCCCTATCCCTGGCTATCAGGGGAACGCCGATCCAAGAGCGGACGTACCCCGTACCCCCCCTTGCCAGAAAGCGCGCGTCGGCCTGGGCGTCGGCCAGGATCAAAGGGCGCTTCCCTTGCATGAGCTCACGGGTCAGTGGATCCTCTTTTATGGGGAAGGAAAGTTGTAATACACGCTCCATATCTGGGAAACCCCGGCCCGCGGCCAGTTTGGCTATGCCCTTGGAAAAAAGGAAGATACCAGCACTGTGATAGGGGAGGACCTTCTCCAGTTCTTCCAGAATGATGTCGAGCACCTCCGTTAAGTCAAGGGTGGAGATGATGGCCTTGTCAATTTCCCGCAGAGCCTTCACTTGCCCCAGATGGATCCTTACCTCCTGTTCCGCTTGTACCCTCTGGATGGCTGTGCCAAGTTGCATCGCCGTCCTTTCCAGCTTAGCCACTATCTCCAGAGGCACCTTGCCCTCGCAGGGGTCTGCCACGTGGAGCAAGCCAAGAACACGATCCCCCACGTTGATGGGAACCAGCGCCACAGACTCATATCCAGCCTGATTGCAGACGTTTCGTGTCTGACCTTTTTCCTCCTCCGAAATCGTGGCCAGGAAGCGCGTGGTACCGTTCATGTAGAAGGAACCACCCTCCGTGTAATACGGGAGATTGGGATCAGTCTTACCCTTGATGACGTTGATGCACATGCATTGGTCTGTGTGGATCGAAAGAGGACTCTCTGATTCATAGAATGTCCGACTGAAACCCTCATAAGCTTGGTAGGAGATGTTACCTTTCCCATCCAGGATGCGAATCCCTGCAGCAGCGCAGCCAGTGAAGCGCCTGACTTCCACCACGAATTCTTTGAGCAGAGGGGTCAACTCTGTATGCCGGTTAGCGATTTCCAGAAAATGCCGGGAGATCTGAAGCGCCTCCTCTGCACGCTTGCGTGCGGTGATGTCGCGCAGTGAGGCGAGGTAAGCACTCTCGCCCTCCCACACTGTCTCCACCATTCGCACTCCCGCTACGGCTCTTTCCCCCCCACTGCGAATGATGTCAAGCTCCGTTGCTTCATCTGCTACCACGGGAAAGCCCAGCACTTCGCCTACGAGCTCCTTTTCTTCGTGGCCAAACAGGGTTTCCGCAGCCGGGTTGACAAAGCGTACCGTGCCTTCCTGGTCTACAACAACCATCGCGTCTGCGTTGGTCTCAAGAAGCCCACGATATTGTGCTTCGGAGGCTTGTAATTGCTGCGTCCGCTCCCTGACCCTTTCCTCCAGGTGTTTGTTGAGGGTTTCCAGCTCACGCTGGGTCTCGATCAGCTTGCGGTTCTGCCGAACCGCGTTTTCGTAGGTGGACAGGAAGAGGCTCAATATCTGGAGACGGCTGGAATCAATGACGTGGGGTTTGCCCGCATACACAATTTCCAACCCCACTTCTTCCCCCTCGCCCTCCTGTCGAACCGGCGTAGCCATCACAGATTCGATTCGGGACAAAAGATGGTCCTCATCGTATGGTTTGGTCAGGTAATAGTCCGCCCCTGTTTTGAGCGCTAGAATGACATCTTCCAGGTCTGATAACGAGGTCAGCAGGATCACCGGGATGTCCTTGAGTACCTCGTCCTGTTTGAGCGCG
>CAZQDO010000577.1:0-3247 GCA_964592085.1 uncultured Anaerolineae bacterium
GATCGCGAGTGTGTTAGCACGGCTCGTCACCTCCGAGGGAATAGCAGCTGAGCAGATTGAGGAGTTGATGAGCCTATTCGCGCGCTTTTTGGAAGGGCCCGCTCTCCAGCAGCACGTAGGGGCCGAGTACCTTCAGGCAGCACTTCACAACGTGCAGATGGGGATTCGCCGGTTGCCGCTATCCGTCGTGAACGAGATGATGCAGTACAACATTGGGAGGCGCCTGACACAGGCTGTCATGTACCCCTTCGCTGGAAGCCACGAGGAGATTGAGGCTACACGACGGGCGGAGAATTTGCGAGTACTACAGGGCCTCGCACAGATGGCGCTTCCGGAGATAGCTCCTTTGGCGTTCTTTTTGGGGGCTGGCGCCTCCAAGCCGCCACCGTCCGACATCCCAACCGTGGACGAGTTGCTCGACCGACTCTGGACGAAGGCGGACCGAATGCAGGGGAAGCCGCTTCAGAAACTCCAGGCATGGTGCCGAGAGAACTCCATTGAAAGTATCGAGGAAATGCTGACCGCCGTCACCATTTCCCGGCTCATCATCCAGAGTCCCAAGGTGCATGGACTGCTAAACTCTGTGCTCTACCCTGAATGGAAGAGATTGAAGGATATTTCGGTGCGGGGTGTTGATGCGGTGTTGCTACTCGAGACCGAGGTGAGCTCCTTCTTCTCGCTTATGATGGGCACGATGCTGGAGGCCAGACCAAACGCCATCCACAATGCCATTGCCGATTGTGCGAAGGCTCGACAAGCAGTTGACATACTCACGACCAACTACGACACCTGCATCGAACAGGCCCTAGATGGGATAGACATGGCATTCAAGTACGGCTTGGAGACAGTCGAACCGAGCGATGGCGTGGCGCTCGTGAAGATGCACGGCTCGATCAACTGGTACTACTGTGAGGCATGTCAGGGGGTGTTTCTCCCAGCGGCGGGCGCAGTGCTACACGCTCTGGATCAAGGGGTTCCGTACACGGTTACCGGCATGTGCCCGCGGTGCACTGCACCTGCCGCCCAGCTCATAGTGCCTCCTATCGCACACAAGTACATCACGCATCCCCCGATACTCCAGGTATGGGAGCGGGGAAGGCACATCCTAGAGAGAGCAAGGGCCGTGGTGGTAGTCGGCTACTCCTTCGCCGCGGCGGATGACTACATTGGCAGGATGCTGGTGCGAGCATTTGCCGACGACCCCGACAAGGCCCTTGTGTGCGTCGATATCGCGGACAGGGCCATCACCCGGTGCGCGGCGCTTCTGGAAGCGAATGTCCCCGCGTTTGATCGGTGGCGCAGGTTCTTCCCCCTGCAGGGCGATGGCTCTACTCTTGTCCCGGAGTTGATCGAGTCTCTGCGAGGCCCGAAATAGCCGGCGGCTTCCTCGGGGATCCGGCCCGGGCGGCGACGCCCAGCTATCGGCTCAATTGCCGACGTCGATGGCGCCCAAGGTGATCGTGCCCCCCAGCGGGCTGAGCGATGGATACTGGTAGACCCCGGCCACGAGCGTGACCGCGCTTGCGTGTGTCTCGACCGGGGTAGGCAAGATGTGCACGTCCAGCGGCATCCCCCCGGGCTTCCACAGACTTGAAGGATAGTATTCCTGCCAGGGGCGCTGCTCGCTCTGGGCGATGTTTTGCCCCCCGTCGTTCAGCAGATGCACGTACCCGAGGTACTCTTGCGGGAGATCCTGTTCCACGCGGCAGTATAGGCTCACTATCATATCCTGTCCGGGCACAGGGTCGCTGGGCTCCAATTCGGCGGGCTACCCTCAATCGATGAAACCGAGGGCGCTGAATTCTGGCAGTCCTCCCCAATAGAGCCCCCAGCCTGCGATCAGCAGCATGGCCACTACGTAGCTGACCAGGAAGAAGAGCAGCAGAGGCTGTTGCCGCAGCTTGCCCATGCCCCAGATCAGGGCAGCTAATATCACGATCAGGGCAAAGGGGATAGCCAGGAGTCCGGTGCCCCCCTCCACGACTATCACGAAGAACGTCAAACCGTGGATGATCCCTGCCGGGAGCAAGAGGGCCATAGACCCCTTCTCAGCGGAGAAGGGGTTTTGCCATTGCCGTACCAGCAAGAGGGCCGAGAGGCCCATGACCCCCGCATGCCACAGTACATGGCCCAGCGTCTCATCGTAGAAGTAGGTGAGGACATGGGCGTCACTGCTGGTTACCTCCTCTAGGAGGTGTCCAATGGAGTTGGCGGCCAGGTGCATGCCGTGGCCCAGTACCCAAAGGGCCGCCAGGGCCACGAAGGCGACGCCCTCGCCGAGGCTGGGTCTATTCTCTTGGCCGACCTGGTACAGAAGCCAGTAGAGGGGGATCAGAATCAAAGGCGTGAGGAGGTCGAAAACATCCGCCACTTTCATCAGCGGGTAAAGGCCGAATTGGGCGCTGAGGAATGGCGGCACCATGAAGAAGACAGCGAAGGCCACAGAGAATACGAGGATCAGACGACTCAAACGAGACATAGCGCACCTCCAACCGTTTGGTATCGCCATCGCCGCTCCGGGACGGGTGGTTGCCCCGTGAATGGGGAAGAGCTTCTAGGTATGGAACTGGCGGTGGGAGGTCACGTGGCCATACAGGGCACAATCTGGAGAGATGGCCGAGGGCGGTTTGGGCGCCCTCGGCCCCCCTCGCTGCAGCTTGCCCTCATCCTATCGGGCGCTACCGTTCTCCTTCGCGCACCGCTGTGCGTCGCCACTCGAAAAGGTACCAGATCGCGATGGCCGAGGGGATGAGCGGCACCATGACGCTCCACAGGCGCTCGCGGCCGATGGCGCCCTCCATTACCAGGAGGACCCCCATGGCCAGGAGCAGCGCGCCAGGCACGAGGGGCCAGAAGCGGCTCGCGATCTCCTCCACGTTGGTCACGGTGCCAGTGATGTAGATGGCCACGAAGGCTATCCCCAGGCCCAGGAGGATCACGGGCAGGCTCAGCGCCGCGAGAGCTGGCAGGCTCATGGCGAAGAAACTCAGGCCAAAGCCCGCCAGCAGCCAGCCGGTCACCATGGTCAGTGCTTCTCGAATCCACCCCACGAAGTAAAGGATGAGGAACACGGCCCCGACGAGGAAGAGCATCAGCCCTGGGTGGATGAGGCCGGGAGCCAGGAGTTGGACCAGGCTGACCACGGCCAGCACGATGACGATCAATATGGGTAGGGTGGACGGAACTTGCCTTGCAGTCATCTCCTTCTCCTTTCAAGCGAGACCATTGATCAGGGCTCTGCCTACAC
>CAZQDO010000578.1:0-3230 GCA_964592085.1 uncultured Anaerolineae bacterium
AACCAAAACAGACCGTTTTGGCCAAGCGGAAGAAGTAGACCTTTGGCCCAATCTCCTGTTTCAATGACAAGCCACACCACGCCTATCGCACTAAGCAGTAGCACTAGTGAACGAAACCGCATTGTCCTTCCTTAAAATGTCACCCATAATCTGGAACTCCATCCTTCACACTAAGAGGTTCGATTCCGCTGCCAATTGGTTTGGGACTTGAGGAAGTCGGGAGGTAACGAGACTCAACACTCCGCGATATGATCCAGAGCCACAGTCATCCACGATAACCCCGGGCATTGTGCCCTTCGGGGTCAACCAAGGCTACGAGAATCTTACCTGTAACTACTAATGGGTTTCCATGTCCGCTCCCCTGGCATCTTGCACTCCCAGAAACTCCAACCATTGATCGAGGTTCCTGTAATGAAGCCAGCAGCAGCGGATGGAGATGAAAAACTTTCGCCGTCTACGACCAGTGCCCCATTTTCGACAAGAGCAAAATACCTCTGACCTTTGTATGTGGTCCGAAACTCCGTCCCGTGCGGGAATGTAACTCCCTTCGTTACCCACGGTTTTTCGTCGCGCACTAGGAGAGCCTTTCCGGGAGTCCTTTCTGGCAAACCCAGAAGCTTACGCAGTACGTCGTTAGCGGTCATAGACTAGTGGCTGAATGTCGTATGGCTATCCCAATAGGGCTGAAACAAGAAGGCTCCTGCACGGCCTCGAGGGCCTTGGTTCGCGGAGCCGAAGGGGGGCGATCCATCTCCAAGTATACTGAATTGGAACAGCGTAGGGGACAAAAACACCCGCCGATCGTCACCCAGCGGGACGGGTCGCGGTCGGGGGTTCGTAGGTGAGCCAGAAGACTGTATCAGACAGCCATTTGCGAAAGCTGTCGTTGTCGCTGTACTGCTTGAATAACTCCGTCTGATCGGCCAGCAGACTTACCATCACCCGCCTCAACGCCTCTTCGAACTCGATGCGGGCGTTTTGTTGATCCGAATGCGACATGGCGTTTTGGTAAGCTGGGTCGGCGGCCACCTGGGCCGGTATGTCCTCGGCGACCAGCCTGGAGACTCTGTCCTGATCTTCCCAAGGGTAGTTGCCGTACAGATCGTTGAAGGTCTTGATGATGTTGCTGAGTTTGTCGAGCTCAGGCTCCACCACCCAACCGCCACCGTCGGCGGGGACCGGCTCGATCTCTGCATCCTGGTCGGCCAGTGTGATCTCGAGAGAAGCCTGGACCTCGGCGCGGTAGCTGTCCATATCGATGGCTTCGAGTATGCCCTTGGCAAGATCGGTCTCTTTGGGCGCGGGCAGCTTGGGGATGAGAAAGTTCAAAAAAATGGAGAGCTTTTCCCACTCGGCGTTGGAGTAGGGCAGGATGGTGGCCAGAAAGTTGTAAGTGCGCACAAAGGCCTTGGCCTTGCCCTTGAAATCGACCTGCCCGTCCTCATCAAGCTGCTCCTTGTAGAGCGCGACACAGGCATCGAGAATAGGATCCAACTGGTCCCGGGCAGCACCGCCGAGATACAGTTCGGCCAGGTGGTCGACCTGGGTCACATTATATACCTGGTAGCTCTCGAGATCGGCCTTGAGATCGTGGAGCTTGTTGGGATCGGTTTCGGCGCTCAGGATGGTGGTGCGATAATAGGGCTCAAAGGCGCGCTGGATGGTGTCGGCGTCATTGACAAAATCCAGCACAAAGGTGTCGTGTTTGTTGGGATAGGCCCGGTTAAGGCGCGAGAGAGTCTGCACGGCTTTGATGCCGGACAAGATCTTGTCCACGTACATGGTGTGCAGCAGCGGCTCGTCGTAGCCGGTCTGGAACTTCTCGGCGACGACAAGAAAGCGATAGGGGTCTTCCTGAAACTTCTCCGGGATCCGTCTGCTGGGGAACCCGTTGAGGGAGGCCTCGGTGACCTTTTTCCCGCCGTATTCGTGCTCACCGGAGAAGGCGATGATGGCCTGATAGGGGCTTTTTCGCGCCTTCAAGACGTCACAAATGGCAAAATAAGTCTGAATGGCGCGCCGGACGCCGGACGTGACCACCATGGCGCGCGCCTGGCCGCCGATCTTGCGCCGAGCGATGACATCGGTGTGAAAGTGCTCGACCATGATCTCGGCCTTCTGACGGATGGCGTAGTCGTGGCCCTCGACAAAGCGGCGCAGTTTCTTTTGCGCTTTTTTGGTGTCGAATTCGGGATCGTCGGTCACCGTCTTCATCAGCCGATAGTAGCTGGCTACCGGTGTGTAGTGTGCGAGCACGTCCAGGATAAAGCCTTCTTGTATGGCCTGCTTCATCGTATAGCTGTGGAAGGGCCGGTGTTTGATCTCCTCTCCGGCTGTGTACGGCTCGCCAAATATCTCCAATGTCTTGTTCTTTGGCGTGGCGGTGAAGGCGAAGTAGCTGGCGTTGGGCAGCATCCTGCGCGCTTCCATGATACGGTTGATTTGGTCCTCGAAGGTCTCGTCCGCCACCTCTTCCCCGTGCTCTGACAGGGCCACGTGCATCTTGGCCGTCGTGCGCCCTCCCTGGCTGGAATGGGCCTCGTCAATGAGGATGGCAAAGGTGCGGCCCCGGTGCTCGTCGCCTATCTCATCGAGAATGAAGGGAAACTTTTGCACCGTGGTGATGATGATCTTTTTCCCTTCTGCCAGGAACTTGCGCAGGTCGCCCGAGCGCTCGGCGTGGCCCACGATAGCCGAGACCTGGGCGAATTGCCTGATCGTGTCACGGATCTGCTTATCCAGCACGCGGCGGTCGGTGACTACGATGACCGAGTCAAAGATGTCGCCTCCGGCCCTAGGTCCGGCATCGGCATTCCTCAGCCCGACCAATTGGTGGGCCAGCCAGGCGATGGAGTTGCTCTTGCCGCTGCCGGCTGAGTGCTGGATCAGGTAACGCTGGCCCGCGCCCCGCCGTCGGACGTCGGCCAGGATCTGGCGCACCACATCGAGTTGGTGATAACGCGGAAAAATCTGCTTGCGCTTTTTCTTGCCGGTCCGCTTGTCCTCTTCCTCGACGATCTGGGCGTAGTTTTCCAGGATGTCGGTCAGCCCCTCGCGCGTCACCATCTCTTTCCACAGGTACTCGGTCTTCAAGCCCTGCGGATTGGGCGGGTTGCCGGCGCCGTCGTTCCAGCCCTTGTTGAAGGGCAGGAACCACGAAGATTTGCGCTGAAGGTGGGTGCACATCTCCACCTCTTGGTCGTCCACGGCAAAATGGACCACGCAACGTC
>CAZQDO010000579.1:0-3224 GCA_964592085.1 uncultured Anaerolineae bacterium
GCGGGGACAGGGTTGAAGACGATCATCAGCGGTCCCAGGTTGACCCGCATGACTGGCGGGTGCTCTATCAACGAAGGTGAAGGTCACAGCTGAGAGGAGGTTCAAGTGCCAATCTACGAGTATCGCTGTGGAAACTGCGGGGAACGAGTTGAGGTGCTGGTGCGATCAGCAGCGACGGAGCCAACATGCCCTCATTGCAATCAGCCGCTGCACGACCGGTTGATCTCAGCCCCTCACGTGCTCTCTAACCCCCGCCCGGCAGGGCAGACCTGCTGCGGACGGGAAGACCGCTGCCAGGCCCCGCCCTGTTCGACGGACGACGCTTGCAGAAGGAGGTGAGAGTGATGTTCCAGAGACTCTTTGGTCGAGGCAGAGGCCGCGGTGGAGGCCGTGGCGGTGGTCGCGGGCCGGGTCTTATGGGAGGTTCCAAGGCCGCCGGCCCAGGCGGTAACTGCGTGTGCCCCGGTTGTGGTCACCAGGTGCCTCACCAGGTGGGACAACCATGTTATCAGATGACCTGTCCCAAGTGCGGCACCAAAATGACTCGCGAGTAAGTGAGGAGAGGATAGCCATGATCATTGCCGTAGCCAGTGGCAAGGGCGGCACGGGCAAAACCACCGTCGCTGTGAATCTAGCATTGTCCGTAGCAACGGGTCAATCCGTTAATCCTGTCAATCCGTTGTTCTTGGACTGTGACGTGGAAGAGCCCAACGCCCACCTCTTTCTCAACCCCACCATCGAACGCCGAGAGGAGGTGGGCGTCCTCATCCCAAAGGTTGACTACGACAAGTGCACCTTCTGTGGGCGCTGCGCGGAGGTCTGCGCCTACCACGCCATCGCCGTAGTGAACCAGAAGGTGCTCGTCTTTCCTGAGCTGTGCCACGGCTGCGGCAGTTGTACCCTGAACTGCCCCGAAGCGACCATCCACGAAATGCTGAACGTGACAGGGGTCATCGAGGAAGGATGGGCTGGCGGTATCCGTTTTGCCCACGGTATTTTGAACATCGGCGAGGCCATGACCGTGCCCATCATCCGCCAGTTGAAGAAATGGATTGGGGAAGCGGACTTGCGTCCGCATTCCAGCGTCATACTGGATGCCTCGCCCGGCACCTCCTGCCCGGTGGTGGAGACGATGCGCGGGGCCGACTTCGTGCTGATGGTCACCGAGCCGACCCCCTTTGGCCTGCACGATCTGAAGTTGGCGGTGGAGGTAGCTCGCGACGAGTTGGGGCTGCCCGTGGGCGTGGTGATCAACCGCGACGGTGTGGGCGATCAAGGCGTGGAGGACTACTGCGTCGCCGAGGGCATTCCCATCCTGATGCGCATCCCCCTGGACCGTCGCATTGCCGAGGCGTATTCGGAGGGAGTGACCATGGTGGAAGCCTTGCCGGCGTATCGAGAGCGCTTTGTCGAGCTGTACCGCGCCATTGCGCAAGAGGTGGCCCGATGAAACAACTGGTCATTCTCAGCGGCAAAGGGGGCACCGGCAAAACGACCGTGGCGGCGGCGCTGGCCCACCTGGCCTCGGCGGAGATACCCATCGTCATGGCCGATGCCGACGTGGACGCGGCCAATCTGGAGTTGGTGTTATCTCCCCAGGTGCAGGAGACCCACGACTTCACCGGCGGCAAACTGGCCATCATTGACCCCGACCTATGCACCGCCTGCGGCATCTGCGCCGAAGTCTGTCGCTTCGAGGCAATCATCCCCCCCTCCTCCTCTCCCAGCAGTCTCGGGAGAGGAGGAGGGGGGGCAGGGGGGGTGGGGGTGAGGGCCTACGCCGTAGACCCCATCGCCTGCGAGGGCTGCGCCTCTTGCTTCTACCAGTGTCCTGCAGCGGCTATTCGCATGGAAGAGAAAGTGGACGGCCGCTGGTTCCGCTCCGATACCCGCTTCGGGCCTCTCTTTCACGCCCACCTCTTCGCCGCCCAGGAGAACTCTGGCAAGCTGGTGACACTGGTCAAACAGCACGGACGATTGCGGGCCCTGGACGAGGGCCGCGATCTGCTCATCGTGGATGGCCCGCCGGGCATTGGCTGCCCCGTCATCGCCGCCAGCACAGGGGCCGACCTTGCTCTGCTGGTGGTGGAGCCCACTGTCTCCGGCATCCACGACCTGGAGCGCATCCTGGCTACCACCGATCACTTCGGTGTGCCGGCTCTGGTCTGCATCAACAAGGCCGACATCAACCCCTCGCGGGCCGACGAGATCTCCGCTTTCTGTGCCGCGCGGGGAATCGCCCTGGTTGGGCGGGTGCCCTACGACACCGTAGTCACCGAGGCCATGGTGCAGGGCCGGCCGGTGACGGCCTTCAGCAATGGCCTGGTGAGCCAAGCGTTGCGACAGATCTGGGCACGAACCAGAGAGGCGTTGAGGCTGTGACCGCCCCATAGCCGCCTGAGTGGTTGACTTTCAGCCCGCTTTCTGCTATCATATTGGCCGTTGCGCCAAAACGATCTCGATTCAAGGAGGCATGAGCGGCCAAATGAGCTCGAACTTCTCATACTCACCTGGATACCGGCTGTGGATAGCTTTGTCTGTTCTAACGTTGATCTTAATCGGAGGGGCAGGCACGGCTTACGCTGAAGATAGCCCAGCCGTGCGGATGGTCTACTTCACGGCCGATGATTGTCCCCACTGCGCCGCCGTCGTCAACGAGGTGCTCAACCCGCTGCAGGCCGAATACGGCGATCAACTGCAAATCAAAGTAGTCGAGATCTCCGACCCGGCCAACTACGAGATGCTGATCCGCGCCGAGGAGATGTTCGGCGTGTCGGCGGAGGAGCGCGGGTTGCCGACGCTGGTCGTTGCCGGGCAGGTGCTCATCGGCGAGGACGCTATCCGCCAGCAGTTGCGCTGCCTGCTGGATACCTGTCTGGGGGTGGGGGGCACGTCCTGGCCCCCCATCCCCGGCCTGGAGGAGGTTAGCATTGAGGGTCAGGAGGGACTGGTCCCACAATTCAACCTGGGGACAGGAGAGTCGGAGACCTGCGGCCCGGAGGATACGGCAGCCTGTGAAGCCCCGCCGACCATTTGGGCGGCCTATTTTTACGAGGTGGGCTGCCAGGAGTGCAGCCGCGCCGAGTACGACATCCGGTACGCGCAGAGCAAATACCCGCAATTGTTGATCGAGGAGTACAGCGCTCAGGAGGACGCTGCTCTGGCGGAATGGCTAGGCGACCGCGCGGGTATCCCGCAGGAGCAGCGTTTGGCAACGCCGGCCC